>AASF01001939.1 GCA_000168735.1 Candidatus Endoriftia persephone str. Hot96_1+Hot96_2
CTCGCCGCGTTTGATGCGAGCGTCTCGCACTGCGGTATCCAACGCCAGCGGCACTGAGGCAGCAGAGGTGTTGCCATGCTCGTGCACAGTCACCACCACCTGCTCCATCGGGGTACGCAGCTTCCTCGCGGTCGCCTGGATGATGCGGATGTTGGCCTGATGCGGGATCAGCCAGTCCACATCCGACTTCTGCATGTTGTTGGCTTCAAGAGTCTCGTCGACGATCCGCCCCAGGGTGGTAACCGCCATCTTAAACACCTCGTTGCCACGCATCTCCATGAAGGCATTGCCCTCGCGTAGCGCGCCGTAATTCCGCGAGATCCCGCTCGGGACCCGCAGCATGTTCTCGAAGGCGCCATCGGCGTGCAGATGGGTGGAGATGATGCCCGGCTCGTCGCTCGCCTCCAGAACCACAGCGCCAGCACCATCGCCGAACAGCACACAGGTGTTGCGATCGTTCCAGTCGGTGATGCGCGACAGGGTCTCCGCTCCGATCACCAGGGCTCGCTTGGCGCTACCGGTCTTAATGAACTTGTCGGCCACACTCATGGCATAGACGAAGCCGGTACAGACCGCCTGTACATCAAACGCCGCCGGGCCATGGATCCCCAGCCGCCCCTGCAGCAGACAGGCTGTGCTGGGAAAGACCTGATCCGGGGTGGTAGTGGCAACGATGATCAGGTCGATATCCTTCGCATCGATCCCCGCCATCTGCATCGCGTTGCGTGCGGCCTTCTCCGCCAGATCGCAGGTGTACTCCTCGTCACCGGCGATATGGCGCTTTTTAATGCCGGTCCGCTCGACGATCCATTGGTCCGTGGTATCCACTATCTTTTCCAGATCCTGATTGGTCAGGATCTTCTCCGGAAGGTAGCTTCCGGTACCAATTATGCGGGAATAGATCACGCGCCTTCCCTTTTTTCCAGATGCTTTTCAACCTGGCTAGCAATGCGGCTGAGCCACGTCGGTGAGCACCTCTTTACGGGCAATGCCGATGGCATTTTCGAAGGCCAGCTGATCGGCACCACCATGGCTCTTGATGACGATACCGCGCAGCCCAAGCAGGCTGGCGCCATTGTAACGACGTGGGTCGATGCGACGCCGAAAGGCCTTCAGCACTGGCATCGACGCCAGCCCAGCAAGGTTGGTCAGCCAGTTGCGCCGAAAGCTCTCTTTCATGGCGTGGCTGATCATCTTGGCGACACCTTCACTGGCTCTTCAGCGCAACGTTACCGACAAAACCGTCCGCGACCACCACGTCGACGCCGCCTTTGAAAACGTCGTCGCCTTCCACATAGCCGATATAGTTCAGCGAACTGGCGGCCAGCAACTCATGCGCTCCCTTCACCTGGCTCGTTGCCCTTGATCTCTTCCTGGGCCGATATTCAGCAGACCGATCCGATGATTGCTTGATGTCGGCAACCTGCAGAGACCTGTTCACTCCCCATCACCGCGAACTGGAACAGGTGCTCGGCACTGCAGTCCACATTGGCGCCCAGATCGAGCATGTAAGTCTGCCCTTCAATAGAAGGCAGCGCCGTAATAATCGCCGGGCGATCCACATTCGGTAGCATCTTCAGCACAAAGCGGGAGGTTGCCATCAGCGCACCAGTGTTGCCGGCGCTCACGCAGGCATCGGCGACACCCTCTTTGACCAGGTTGATCGCCACCCGCATGGAGGAGTCTTTCTTGCCGCGCAACGCCTTCGAGGGCAGCTCGTCCATCCCCACCTCCTGGGAAGCATGGTGGAACCGCAGGCGATCGCCGAAGCTGTGGCCACCGACCTTCTCCCGCAGGAGCGCCTCGTTTCCGACCAGAATCAGGCACACATCAGGATCATTCCTGAGGTAATCCAGCGCGGCAGGCACGACAACCGCAGCGCCATGGTCACCGCCCATGGCGTCGAGTGAGATAGTGACAGCGCTATTCATGCCGCCGTAGGCCCCCCAAAATGCAAAGATCCCGGCACGCCCGTCGAAGACGCGCCAGGAACCTGAATCAGTCGTGCAAAATCAGCCTGAACGGCCTTATTCGCCCTTGGTGTTGATTACCTTGCGGCCACGGTAGAAACCATCGGCGGTAACATTGTGACGCAGGTGGGTCTCGCCAGAGGTGGAATCGATGGGAGAGGGTTTCACCGGTGAGGGAGTCGTGAGAACGACGCATGCCGCGTCTGGAAGGGGTCTTTTTGCTCTTCTGAACAGCCATGATTTTGCTCCTATATTCAGTTCAAATCAGTATCAATCGATACCTGTTGTATCTCAATCTTTTGTCGCTTTCAGTCCGCTGAGGATGGCAAACGGATTCTCGCGCTCTGCCTCGTCTGCTGCCTCAATCGCCGTATCAGCCCTAGCGCCTGTGTCAGTTGCAGTGCACTCATCAGCCAGGATGCATCGCCACTTGGGGCAAGGCCCAGCAGCAGCTCATCCTCGATCAGATCCTGCAGACTGACCCGCTGATCCTCAACCATCCAGGGATCGAGCGCCTCTGGCAGCTGTTCCGCCTCATCGAAACCTTCGACAAAGGCGATGGCGGTATCGCTGCTGACCTTCAGCAGCACTGCCTTCAGGCAACGCTGACACTCGAGCAACAGTGTCGCCTCGACACGCCCCTTCAGACAGGCCCGGCGGCGTTCGTCGCGATAGAATTCCAGCTCAAAGCTGGCACGACCCTGATCATCCAGCAGAGACTCACGCAACCTCGACAGATCCTGCAGCGCAACGCTACCGGCAAACGCCTCGCCAAGATCGGCAAACCGCCAAGGATCAAGATGCTCGGGCAACCGTTTCGACATAAGCGCGCGATGATATTATGCAACACGGCCCGATGTCAAAAACATCAGCCCGCTCACGCAGTTAGTCTGAGAATGGGGATTACTGTCCCCCGACGATGGCCAGCAGGATGGCCCGCCGCCACCGCAGAGCCGATGACTCCGGCCACGTTCGGTCCCATGGCGTGCATCAGCAGGAAATTATGATGGTTGGACTCCAGCCCCACCTTGTTAACCACTCGAGCCGCCATCGGCACCGCCGAGACCCCGGCCGCACCGATCAGCGGATTGATCTTGCCGCCGGTGACACGATTCATCACCTTTCCCATCAGCACGCCGGCGGCGGTGCCGATACAGAAGGCGAAGGCACCCAGCGCCAGAATGCCCAGAGTTTCGACGCTGAGAAACTTATCAGCCGAGAGCTTGGATCCCACGGGNCAGACCAAGAAAGATGGTGACAAGTGTTGATAAGCTCGTTCTGCGCCGCATGGCTCAGACGGTCCACCACGCCGCTCTCGCGCAGCAGATTGCCAAAGGTCAGCATGCCGATCAGCGGCGCCGCCGAGGGCAGAAACAGGATGCAGAGCAGCAATACCGTGAACGGGAAGAGGATCTTCTCCAGCTTTGCTAACGTGACGCATCTGCTGCATCACCACGCCGCGCTCCGCCTCAGAAGTGAGCAGGCGCATGATCGGCGGCTGGATGATCGGCACCAGGGCCATATAAGAGTAGGCGGCCACGGCGATCGCACCGAGCAGATCGGGCGCCAGCCGGGAAGCGAGAAAGATCGCGGTGGGACCATCTGCGCCACCGATGATGGCAATCGCGGAGGGCGTCGGCCAGGGTGAAGTTGAAGCCTGGCACCATATTCAGCGCCAACGCACCGATCAGGGTAATGAAAATCCCGAACTGGGCCACTGCCCCCAGCAGCAGTGTCCAGGGCATGGCGATCAGCGCACCGAAATCGGTCAACGCCCCGACGCCCATGAAGATCAGCAGCGGGAAGACGCCGGTCTCTATGCCAACATGGTAGATATAGTAGAGCAGCCCACCCTCGCCGCCGATACCTGCCACTGGGATATTGCTGAGGATTGCGCCGAAGCCAATCGGCAACAGCAACAATGGCTCAAACTTGCGCGCGATTGCCAGATAGATCAGCAGGCCGCCGACACTCATCATCAGCACCTGGCCCCAACTCATGTTGGCAATCCCCATGGATTGCCAGATTGGTTCGAATCCTATCTCCATAGCGTCAGGCAAGTCTCAGAAGGGTCTCACCAACCTGCACGGCATCCCCCTCTTTTACAGTGATATTGCCAATGATGCCGGCGACAGATGCCCGCACCTCAGTCTCCATCTTCATCGCCTCCAACACCATCACCACCTCTCCGGCGGCAATGCTCTGTCCTTCAACCACCTTGATCTTGAAGATATTGCCCGCCAGTGGCGCGACAATGGGGATACCGTCCGCGGCCACCTCAGGCGCGGCAACCGCTGCGGCTGGTGCAGCAACCGTTGGTCGCACATCAGTAACCGCACCGCCTGGCGTCACCTTAACGTTGTAGGCGACCCCATTGACCTCCACCTGATAGGACTCAGGACCTCCGCCGGCAGCTGCCGGAGCGGCAGCCTCGCTCGCCTCTGGCTCGGCTTCAGTGCCCGGCACCGGCTCGAAGGCATCTGGGTTGTCCCGGTTCTCGAGAAACTTCAGCCCCACCCTGAGGGAAGAGCGCATAGATCAGGACATCATCCACCTCCGCATCGGCGACACGGATTGCCTTCTCCTCGACAAGCCGCCGGAACTCCATGGTGAGTTTGTCCATCTCCGGGTCGATCCTGTCAGCTGGACGACAGGTGAT
>AASF01001938.1 GCA_000168735.1 Candidatus Endoriftia persephone str. Hot96_1+Hot96_2
GATCACTTTGGTGGTGCCGGTACCGATGCGCTGGCCAATGGCGCGGCCCTGAGCCAGCACAGTGCCCTGCTCTTCGAGACGAAAGCGTTCCACCTTGGCGTGATCGACCCGGCTCTCCACCGTCTCGGGGCGCGCCTGCAGGATGTAGAGCTGGCCATCTTCACCATCCAGCCCCCACTCGATGTCCATCGGACGGCCGTAGTGTTGCTCGATGATCAGCGCCTGGCGGGCGAGGGCTTCCACCTGCTCATCGGAGAGGGAGAAGCGTTTGCAGTCAGCCTCCGGTACATCGATGGTGATTACGTTCTCCTCGCCCGCCTTGCCGTAGGTCATCATGATCGCCTTACTGCCGAGGGTTTTGCGCAGGATGGCGGGGCGACCAGCAGAGAGATTCTCTTTGTGGACGTAGAACTCATCCGGGTTGACTGCGCCCTGTACCACCGTCTCGCCGAGACCGAAGGCGCTGGTGATGAAGACTACGTCGCGAAAGCCCGATTCGGTGTCGAGGGTGAACATCACGCCTGAAGAGCCGATGTGCGGAACGCACCATGCGCTGGATGCCGGCGGAGAGTGCCACCTCGTCGTGGTTGAACCCCTGGTGCACCCGGTAGGCGATGGCGCGGTCGTTGTAGAGCGAGGCGAACACCTGCTTGATGGAAATCAGCACATCGTCGATGCCGCGTACGTTGAGGAAGGTCTCCTGCTGGCCGGCGAAGGAGGCGTCGGGCAGATCCTCCGCAGTGGCCGAAGAGCGTACCGCCACCGCCGGTTCGACGCCGCTTGCGCGGGTCATCTTCTGGTAGGCATGCACCACCGCGTTCTGTAGCGCTTCCGGCAGAGGGGTCTCCACCACCCACTGGCGGATAGTACGGCCCGCTTCGGCGAGGGCCTCTACGTCGTCCACGTCAAGCTTTGCCAGCAGAGGGTCGATGCGCTGATCGAGGCGGCTGTAGCGGATAAACTCGCGGAAGGCGTGGGCGGTGGTGGCAAAGCCGTCGGGTACGCTGACCCCAGTTTCGGCGAGGTTACTGATCATCTCGCCCAGGGGAGGCGTTTTTGCCACCGAGCCTGTTCCACGTCGGTCCATTCCCAGGTTCTCGAACCAGATGATTTGTTCTGCCACAGTATCGCCCTCGTTCTTCATAAGCTGATTTGAATTACGCATGGTGTTTGCCCTCGCGTCAGATGCCTTGTTGGAGCCTGGGAAATCTGCTGGATGTACTTCCATGTTGATCTCCGCTAAAAAAAGATGTTACCTGTGTGTGCCGATATCCCACGCTAATGGAAGGCTTTTTTTTGTGATAGGCGGCACACAAAAGATTATTTATTCGTCTTAGTTTGTTCCCGTTTGCAGCTTCCACCACTGCCACATAAGCAGTTGCCACCGCAGCCGCCCCCTTCTTGCGGGGGCGGGCCGAACTCTGGGTGGGCCTTGGCAAACCGTCGTGCCAGCGACTGCACCAATAGCCAGCCCAGCAGTAGCAGCGGGATCACGGCTCATGGCGATCAGGTAGTCCCACATCTCACCCGCCTCCCAGTCCGGCAAACCCCATGAAAGAGAGCGATAGCAGGCCACCGAGCATCAGACTGATGGGCCGCGCCCTGGGAGAGGCTCGGCCAGGGTGGAGAGCTCCAATTTTTCACGCAGTCCGGCCATTAGTAGGATGGCGAGAATGAAGCCGGTACCGGCACCGATCGCATAGACTAGCGACTGCAGAAAGTCGTACTCCTTGAAGGTCTGGAACAGTGCTAGGCCAAGGATCGCGCAGTTGGTGGTGATCAGTGGCAGGAAGATGCCGAGGGAGCGGAACAGCGCCGGGGGTGAATTTCTTCAGTGTCATCTCCACCAGCTGCACTGCGCTGGCGATCACTGCGATGTAGGCGATCAGGCGCAGAAATTCGATGTCGAAGGTAACCAGTATCTGGTTGATGGCGAAGGCGCAAACCGAGCTGACCAGCATCACGAACATGGTCGCCAGCCCCATCGGCAGGGCGGTGTCGAGCTTTCCCGAGACGCCGAGAAAGGGGCAGAGGCCGAGAAACAGCGCCAGCACGAAGTTGTTGGCCAACACTGCGTTGAGAAAGATGAAGCTGAGTGATTCGGTTGGCATGTTCTTTCTCCTTAACTTGGCTCCACTGCTGCCAGTTTTGCGGCTTCACGGCGCTGATTGATCCACTCGAACAGCAGTAACCAGGCCCCCAGCACGATGAAGCCTCCTGGCGGCAAGACCATCACCACCCAGGGCTGAAATGCCTCGCCGAAGAGATCGATGCCGAACAGTGCGCCGGCGCCAAGCACCTCGCGCACCACACCGAGGCAGAGCAGGGCGAAAGTAAAGCCGGCCCCCATGCCAAGATTGTTGATGAAGGTCTTGATGGGGCGATTTTTCGAAGCATAGGCCTCAGCGCGACCGAGGATAATGCAGTTGACGACGATCAGCTGGATGAAGGCGCCGAGCGCGTTGTAGAGATCGAGGGAGATCGCCTGAATCGTGTAGTCGACGATGGTGACGAAGGTGGCGATGATGACGATGTAGGTGGCGATCCGCACCTGCGTGGGGATCATATTGCGCATCAGCGAGATCAGCAGGCCGGAGGCGAGCAACACAAAGGTCGTTGCCAGCCCCATCGCCAGCGCATTAATACCGGAATTGGTTACCGCCAGGACCGGGCACATGCCGAGCAGCATCACGAATACCGGGTTCTCTCTCCAGAGGCCGGCGGTGAAGGTCTCCCAACTGACCTGGTTTTCCTGTTTTCTGCTCATTCTTCCACCTGTCTGTTTGGCGGTGTGACGGGCTCGGGTTCGATCTGATCGAGATGGGGAGTGAGTTGCGGTAGCAGGGCTCCGACCGATTGGTTCAACGCCTTGCCCACCGCCTTGGAGGAGATGGTGGCGCCGGAGATGGCGTCGATCTCCCAGGGGTTGTGTTTGCTGCCGTGCTTGACGGTGACGATCGGGTGTTCGAGGGCTGTGCCGGTCGGGTCGAGGCGGGCATCGAGCTGGTCGAAATTGGCGACAAAGCTGGCATCCGTGATGATCTTGTCGCCCAGGCCTGGGGTCTCGGTTAGCTTCAACACCTTGATGCCGCGGATGCACTGGCAGGCCGGGTCGTAGCCGTAGAGCAGATGGATCACATTGGCATAACCCTGGGCCCCCGCATTGGCGGCGATGCCGCGCAGTTGGCCCTGGGCGTCGAAGCCGGCATAGATGCGGGTTCCACTGCCTGGATCTTTATCACTAACGGGTGTGATGCCCTGATCGGTGACGATGAAATCTCGGTGCGAGACTGCCTCGGGGATCACCTGGAATACCGCCGCCTCGATGGCGCGGCGCTGATTCTCTTCGATGGCTGGTTTGGTCAGATGCACAGTGGTGACCACCAGTGCACCGGAGAGCATGGCGATACCACCGAGGGTACGGATCATCCTGCCGGTGGGTGTGGCCGGCTGCTGCAATTCGTGCTCGGCCAGGCTCATCGGTTTGCCCTTGCGCCAAACACCCGGGGTTGGGTGAACTGGTCGATCAGTGGGGTGGCGGCGTTGCCGAGCAGGATGGCCGTACATCACCCCTTCAGAGAGCCCGCCAAAGAGTCGAATGATGACAGTGAGAAAGCCGATCAGCAGGCCGTAGATTATTACTGCCCCGGGGGGTGACCAGGAGAGCCCACCATGTCGGACGGCCATGAACCAGGCCCCCAGCATCAGGCCGCCGGAGAACAGCATGAAGAGCGGATCAAGGGCGATTCGCGC
>AASF01001937.1 GCA_000168735.1 Candidatus Endoriftia persephone str. Hot96_1+Hot96_2
CGATTGGAATACGGCACAACCGGGTGCTGGGCATGCGGTAGATCTCCATCAGCTCTGCACGATCCTTGACTCTGTCGGGATGACGGTTGAGCAGGCTCAGATTGGCGATGACAAATTCTGCAACCCGTTCCGGGCTGGCATAGGGGAGGGATGCAACCCACTGTCGCAGCTGCCCAGGGTGAGTCTCAACCAGCGGACTCTGTGTCGAGTCAGGGGCCGGGACAGAGAACAGTGTCTGATCCATCAGGTCAGCACGATTATTGAAAAGACTGAACATAGCGAATAAAAGGTAACTATCCTGGTTTGCACCTTGATTCTCTCTAGTGTTCGGCGCTCCAGTGCCGAACTTGAGTTTCGTGTCCGTTGGATGAAATTGAAATCCAGCGAATTAATGCCGAGAATGAGTGTCACACATTGGGTGCCAGGAATATCAGGACCGAGTCCGCATGTTTTGGGGGAATTTGGGAAAATGAGTGCAAAGCTCTTCACAACTTTGCTGATTACCGTGCTGTTTACGAATCTCGTTCTGGCAGATGGTGTCGATTTCGAGCTGCCTGGGCTGGATGGCAAGCAGCATCGCCTCTCCGACTACCGCGGCAAATGGGTGCTGGTCAACTACTGGGCGACCTGGTGTCCTCCCTGCCGGGAGGAGTTGCCCGAACTTGAGGTTTTTCACAACAATCACAAGGACAAAGACGCGGTGGTGCTCGGTGTCGATATGGAACGGATCGACAAGAAGCGTCTGCGACGTTTTGTTGATGACCAATTTCTGAGTTATCCGATCCTGATGCAGAAGCCCACACCGCATACGGCTCTGGGTAAGGTGCCGGGGTTGCCTACCTCCTATCTGATCTCCCCTCAGGGCGAGGTGGTGGCGCGTCAGGTCGGGCAGATCTCCGCTTCCGACATCGAGAACTTTATCGACAAAAACAATTGAGGCTGAGCGATGCTGAATCCTCGTCTGCTCTGGTTGCTGTTCTGGCTGTTGATTGCGGCAGACAGCGCCGCCGCTACCCGTGATCCGGGCGAGCACTTTTTCGATCA
Organism: Candidatus Endoriftia persephone str. Hot96_1+Hot96_2; assembly: GCA_000168735.1. GTDB lineage: Bacteria > Pseudomonadota > Gammaproteobacteria > Chromatiales > Chromatiaceae > Endoriftia > Endoriftia persephonae. The sequence continues at coordinate 1,045 of AASF01001937.1, forward strand.
GTCACTGGGTGATTTCAGCGAAGAGCTTGGAGACGGCCCGGGAAGAGGGTAAGAAGGGCATTCTGATCATGTTCGAGATGGACGAGTGCCCCTTCTGCCACCGGTATGAAAGCAGGGGGTACTGAACCAGTGCGGGCGGTACAGGACTACTTCAAGCAGCACTTTGCTGATCTTCAGTGTCGATATCGAAGGCGACTGTGGAGATCACTGATTTCAATTGGGAAACGGGTCACGGAGAAGGAGTTTGCCTTCAAGCAGTTCCGCGTTCGTGCGACCCCGGGTGTTTGGCTTTTGTCGACCTCAATGGCAAGCTGATAACGCGCTTCACCGGCGCCAGCAAGGACTCGCAGGAGTTTCTCTGCGCTGGGGGAGTTTGTGGTCAGCGGAGCCTATAAAGAGACCAACTTCCCACGCTACAAACGGCAGAAGCGCAAGGAACTCAGAGGACGGTGAGCGGGCGGTGGAATAGAGGCCGGGCTGATCGCCGCACTGTTTGTCTTCCTGTGCGCTCCGTTCTCTCAGGCAGCTGAGCCGCTACCCACACCTCTGACACTGCGGGCAGGCGCTGCTGCTGGCCGATGGCGAACATCCTCAACTTGAACAGCAGCAGGCGGCTCTGGCGATAGCCGAGGCCGCGTATGCTGGTGCCGAAGCCGATGACGACCTGACTGGCGGGGTAGAGGCGGCCCCTGCGGGTCATCGAGCCTTCACCAAATTCCACCAATCAAGAGCACTATGACAGCTGGTTGAAGCTGCGCCTGAGCAAACGGCTCTATGACTTTGGTCGAACCGAACAGAGCATCGCAGCGGCTGATGCGGCCCCGTGAGGGGCAGCGTTCTGGGAGCTGCTGGAATTGCGCCAGCCAGCGGCGTCTGCCAGGTGATGGAGGCTTTTTTTGGGGTGCTGCTGGCTGACCCTGAAGTACGCCAGGGGAGAATGAGGCAATGTCGATCGCCTTTATCCGTTTTGACCCGGGCGCAGAATCGCCCAGCAGCTGGGCGAGACCTCCGATCTCGAGGTGCTGCGACTGCCAGAGCCTGTTCGAGTTGAGCCGCCGGCGCGTGATCACCAGCCAGAACCGTCAGCGTATCACCCGCTCACAGCTAGCGATCAGTCTGAACCGTCCCGATGATCTGCCAGCAGAGCTGGAGTTTCCAACATTGGCCCTGGGGCGGGAGGCAGGCGAACTGGAGCCGTGGATCGAAAAGGTCTTGCAGGACAACCCAAGCCTGAAGGCAGTGCGCGCTGCGGTGAGTGCAGCAGAGCAGCAGTTGCACGCCGCGCAGGCTGCTGACAATCCGGTGATCCGCGGTGAGCTGGAGGCAGGGGCTTACCAACGGCAGTTGGGGGGGCGAAACGACATGAGTGCTGCGTTGGTGTTTGAGTTACCGCTGTTTAGCGCGTCGCGGGTAGATGCGGAAACGGCGCAGCGGCGGGCCGAGCTGCGCGAACGGCGTGCTGAACTTGCGCTGAAGCAGCTGGAGTTGCGACAGTCGGTGCTGGAGCTGTGGATGGAGCTGCAACAGCTTCAGGCGGAACGGATCGAGCTGGAGGTCACCAGCGACTATCGGGAACTCTACCTTGATCGGGCGCGCGCCCGCTATGAAATGGAGGTCTCCAGCGACTTGGGGGATTCGATGGTGCGGGAGTCGGACATCCGCCTGAAACAGGCGCAGAACGATTTCAATATTGCCCTGACCTGGGCAAAGCTTGATAGCGCTGACGGGAGGAGCTGCTGACAGATCAGGTGCCGGCCGAAGCGGCTGAGGGGGAGAGATGATGAAAAGGGTTTTGCTTGACTGGCTGCCTGTTGTTGCTGGCAAGGCAGTATGGTGCTCGCTTCAACCTTTGAGGGAAGGGTGGCAGTGGCATAAACGACTCGAACTGAGCAGCCTGGTGAGTGGCCGGATCGCTCGTATCCCGGGTGGTTCAGGGGAGAGCGGGTGGCCCGGGGGCACTCTACTGCTGGAGTTTGAGCAGCGGGCGATCGCGGCCCGCCTTCAGGCAGCCCGGGTCCGGCTGAAATCTGTCAGAGAGACGCGGCAAGAGGCACGCCGGGAGCTGGAACGCTCGCTGGAGCTCTATGAGCGCACCCTGCTCTCCGATCACGAAAAACAGCTGGATGAGATCGCCTTTGCCAAGGCTGAAGCCGCCTTCGCTCAGGCAGAGGCGGAGTTGGCGCAGGCTGAACTGGAGGCCAAGGCGCAACCTTACCAGTCAGGCTGAAAAGCGCCCTTTGATGCCCTGATTGTCGAGTTGCTGGTGCAGCCTGGGCAACTTGGTAGTCAATCGCTTGGACACTGTGCCGTTGCTGGGTGCTGGCTGCCAGCGGAGAGATGCAGGCAGTACTGCAGCTCGATCTGGAGCAGCTGCATGGCCTGCAGGTGGGAACGAGGGCCCGGGTGGTGGCTGCTCAGGGTGAGTATCCTGGTCGCATCGTTCGGATCGGCCTGGAACCGGTGAAAGGAGCGGGTGGTGAGCCGAAATATCCAGTGGAGGTGG
>AASF01001936.1 GCA_000168735.1 Candidatus Endoriftia persephone str. Hot96_1+Hot96_2
CCCTTGATCCGATCCGACGATCTGTATCGAAATCGGGCCGCTCTCCCCCTCATGGGTCGAGCCGCTTCATGGTCTTGCGGTTGCCCCACAGCGCGGAGTTTGCCGAGACCATTTCGGAAACCGCCATGCCGGCTCCCAAGCGCCGGCAGAGTTGCCGAAACGGGTGGTCGGTCACGCCAGCCATTGGGCGCCAGGATCAGATTGTTCTCCAGCTTGTAGGGGCCGATCTGCATGAGTCCCATCACCTGGCTGCACGTGGTTTTTATTGAGGGAAAGACTGGGAATCTTACCCTCAATCAGGTCATGAAGTAAAACCTGTTTTGTCGGTCTGGGGTGGAATTTACATGGATATCAGTGGGATAGAGTGTTTGCGTGCCGGGATTCTATTTCCACGAACAGATTAGAGGAATTCAAACTTGAAGCCAATCACGTCGCTACCTGGGTCGACCAGTTCCATCTGGATACGGATCGGCAGTCCGGCTGGCATTAGGTTATCGGTGGAGAGGCTTAGCGGCAGGTATTCGGCAGGCAGGAAAGTGCGTCGGGCGACCGCCTTGCCCGCTTCATTGAAGAGGCTCAACTGTAGCTTGGGGAAGGGTTGCTCGAAGCTTGCCTGGTTTGACCATGTCGAGCTGCAGATAGAGGGCGTCGTCATGTTCTGGGTGGATGCGCAGTGTCGCGCTCGAACACCACGATACGCTTTGGGTCGCGCCGTTGAGGAAGAGTACAGTTGAACTTGGTTGCAGGCTTGCTGCAGCAGATCGCGCCCCAGCGGATGGGCGGCGATCTGGTCACGGAACTGCGCGGGTCAGTTGCCCGCCTAGAACGATTAGCAGAAGCAGTGCGCCGAAGCCCCACAGGCGGCTCTGCTTGGCGTAGCCGGGCTCAATGAAGATCCCTCCCAGGTCGAAGGAGTCCTACATCTAGTGTGTGGGCTGGTGGCTTCTCCTTGTCTGCCGAGGAGGGCTGGCTCTGTTCCCCTGGCTGGGGTGGAAGTGAGGCTCTGCGTCGCTCCGGCTGGTGGCTTGATCCTCCGCTGGGACCAGGGCGACATCTTCTTCAGCCTCAGCGAGTAGGGCGGTGGTTTTGCTCTCAATCTCCTGGCTGGGGTTGCTGTCGATGTCCAGGTCATAGTCGTTGAGGTTGACCCTGTCGACGCTCAGCTCATCCTCTTGGCTTTGCCTCGATATCATCGAGGGGGACGCCCGCCGCGCCCTTCTCTGGAAGTGAGAAGTCGATGCTGTCGAGGATCACCGAATCGCTGTCGAGCAGCATGTAGGAGCTGGTCTGCTCGTTGCCCTCGGCATCGGCATCAAACAGCTCATCAGCCTCGCTGGTTTTAGCCTCGAGCGTGGTTTTCTCATCGGCCAGGGGCTGGCCGGATGTGTCAGGGGGGCGCTGTTCCTCTGCATGCAGCCCAGGCAGCGACTGCAGATTCTGCAGTGCATTGAATATCTCCTCACACTCGCAACAACGAGCAAGGCCGTTGGCGGCCTTGAGTTGATCGAGGCTGATTCTGAACAGGGTGTGGCAGTTGGGGCAGCGGGTAAACATCAAAAGCGTGGGGGCGTGGAAACAGTTGGACTAACGTTAGACGGAAGTGATGAGTCAGGCAATAGGCAAAGGG
>AASF01001935.1 GCA_000168735.1 Candidatus Endoriftia persephone str. Hot96_1+Hot96_2
CGCCCTTGATCAGCCTCCGGTAAGGGTGCGCAACACCCAACCCAGCATCATGTCAAACATCCAGAGCACAAAACCCATAATCAGCACCATTACGAAGACGATCAGGGTTGTCTGCACTGTCTCCTGACGACTTGGCCAGACCACCCTGCGAACCTCGACCTTGGAATCTGAGGCGAACTGCCAGACAGTGCGCCCCACCGTAGTCTGATAGGCGATCGCTACCGCAACCCCCACCACGAGCAGCATCCCAAGCACACGCAGCAACTGAGAATGGGCATCGAAATAGTAAAAACCAAGGATCGCCGCAACGATAAGACCAGCCGCCAGCAGCAGCTTGACCGTATCTAACGAAGAACCTTCAGCAGGAGAACTGGCGTTCGTATTCAACAGGTAAGACCCACAAGATATGCCATAAAAATGGCAGGCCAGGAGGGACTCGAACCCCCAACCTGCGGTTTTGGAGACCGCTGCTCTACCAATTGAGCCACTGGCCTAGAAACAGATGACCGGGACGACCCTGCCCAGCCCTCCTAAAGACCAAAGCGATTACTCGATGATCTTGGAAACCACGCCGGCACCCACGGTACGGCCACCCTCTCGGATAGCGAAACGCAGGCCCTCTTCCATTGCGATCGGCGCGATCAATTTTACCGTCATCTTGACGTTATCACCCGGCATCACCATCTCCACACCCTCGGGCAGGTCACAGGCGCCGGTCACGTCGGTAGTACGGAAGTAGAACTGCGGACGGTAGTTTGCAAAGAAGGGGGTGTGACGACCACCTTCATCCTTGCTCAGCACGTACACCTCACACTCGAAGTGGGTGTGCGGGGTGATGGTACCCCGGGTGCGCCAGCACCTGGCCGCGCTCAACATCTTCACGCTTGGTGCCACGCAGCAGCACACCCACGTTGTCGCCGGCCTCTCCCTGATCCAGCAGCTTACGGAACATCTCAACGCCGGTGCCAGGTAGTCTTCGCGGTCTCTTTGATTCCGACGATCTCAACCTCTTCACCCACCTTGATCACGCCGCGCTCAACACGACCGGTTACCACGGTGCCTCGACCAGAGATGGAGAAGACGTCTTCGATGGGCATCAGAAAGGCGCCGTCAATGCGCACGCTCCGGCTCAGGGATGTAAGTATCCAGCGCCTCGACCAGCTTGGTCAATGGAGCCAGCGCCGATATCGGACTCGTCACCTTCCAGCGCCTTCAGCGCGGAACCAATGATCACAGGAGTGTCATCGCCGGGGAAATCGTAGCTGTCCAGCAGCTCACGAATCTCCATCTCAACCAGCTCTAGCAGCTCTTCATCGTCGACCATATCGGCCTTGTTCATATAGACGATGATGTAGGGCACACCAACCTGACGAGAGAGCAGGATGTGCTCGCGGGTCTGCGGCATCGGGCCATCAGCGGCCGAGACCACCAGGATCGCGCCATCCATCTGCGCCGCACCGGTGATCATATTCTTTACATAGTCAGCATGGCCGGGGCAATCCACATGGGCGTAGTGGCGATTCTCAGACTCGTACTCCACATGCGAGGTAGCAATGGTGATACCACGCTCACGCTCTTCCGGGGCGTTGTCGATCTGATCGAAGGCGCGCTGCTCGCCACCAAACTTCTTCGCCTGCACCAGCGTGATCGCTGCAGTCAAGGTGGTCTTACCGTGGTCAACGTGACCAATGGTGCCCACATTAACGTGCGGCTTTGTGCGTTCGAATTTTTCCTTGGACACAGTTCTTACCCCTATACCCGGTTACTGTTTCTTAATCACGGCGTCGGCGACGTTAGCCGGCACCTCTGCATACTTGGCGAATTCCATACTGTAGGTCGCCCGCCCCTGGGTGGCTGAGCGCAGGTCGGTCGCATAACCGAACATCTCGCCCAACGGCACCTCGGCCTTGATCTGTTTGCCGGCGCCCCCATCCTCCATGCCATGAACGATGCCACGACGACTATTGAGATCGCCCATCACATCACCCATGTACTCTTCCGGCGTCACCACCTCGACCTGCATGACAGGCTCTAGCAGTACAGGCTTGGCATTTTGCACCGCCTCACGCAGGCACATCGAGCCGGCAATCTTAAACGCCATCTCGCTGGAGTCAACGTCGTGGTAGGATC
>AASF01001934.1 GCA_000168735.1 Candidatus Endoriftia persephone str. Hot96_1+Hot96_2
TCGCATCAGGATCAGGATCCTGCCCATCTGATCCGACATGGGAGTAAGACGAGAGGGCGTAGGGTATGGCCCTCCTGGCAGATCGTAGCTGCCGCGAAGTCTATTATCGTACCAACTACCACCGCCAGATATTCCACCCGACACATGGGACCCAAGGGTCAAGTCGTAGAGGGAGAATTCGGAGTAGACATCTGGAAAAAAATCGAATATTCGGCTCCAGACATCCAGACTAGCGTCCTCCCCGGTCACCTGAAACGTCCAGTCCAGCTTGATGCTTCCCTCCGACCACCAATCGTAGTACCCACTCACCGCATCTAGGTATGGATCCTGATTATAGCTCCACCCTGATATCTCATAGATCAGTTCGATACTAGGATTTATGCGGTCAAAGTAGTACTCAACCGTTGCCCGCGAATTGCGGTCAGCACCCGAGGTGAGGGCCTGGAGACATTCCGGGGACAACATACTCAATCCCATTATAGGTCATCGGGTTGGTGTAATGGTATTCAGTCCAAGAACCAAGCTCAAATTCATCAACCCCTGCCTCTTGCAAGGCATGGATAGAACCACGATATCGATCTGTATCCTCCGCGATCAGGTCTGTCCGGGCGCCATCAACCCAGTAGAAGAGCTGAGCGCGGGTATCTATCTCGATCTGATCCTTGATCACTTCAATCCTCGCCGCCCCGGCCTGCGGCAGATAAAGCAGTGCGCACAAAAGTGCAACGATTGAAAAAAACCTGGTCTTGGCACTCACGCCATAATTGCCGTCCTTCTCCATTGGCCTCTCCCCTCTACATCCAATCAGCAGCTTGATTTAGCTCGATATTTTCTGCGACTCGCGGACTCGCCAAAAATAATGGAGATAGCGCTCCTCTCCCCGCAAAACCCCCTACACATCAAGCATAATATGATCTTTTGTGAGGTCAATCACAAATACAGCATCATTATCCGCTTGCACAAAGCATCTCTCAGCACTCCCACGGCGACTCCCAGCCCGCCGCACGGCACACCTTTGCTTGCCTTAGGAAATTAAAGTCACAGCCCCAACGTGCCGATAGCCCCACCAACAGCGGTGACCCAAGCGTCAGAGCAGCCTTTTCAACCGATAGTGAATCATGGCGAAATCACAGACGATGCCAACCGACTCTGCCAACCAGGCCCCCAGATCACGGCCCGCCCTGTTACTGGTGGATGATGACCCCGCGATCGCGGAGGGCCCTCGGCTTTCTGCTGCGCAAGGAGTACCAGGTGCATCTAGCATCGAACCGGGCCGGAGGTTACCCGGCTGCTCAGCCAGCACCCGGCAAACCTGAAACTGGCACTGATCGATCTAGGACTGCCTCCAACCCCCCACCGACCGGATCAGGGGTTCGCCATCATCGGCGACCTGCTGCAATTCGACGCCAGCATCCGCATCCTGATCCTTTCTGGCCAATCCCCAGGAGGACAACATCCGCGCCACGCCTTCAGCCTCGGTGCAGCAGATTTCTTCCCCAAACCCTGTGAGCCACAGCTGCTGAAGGCCGGCCTCAAACGCCAGCTGATGCTCGCCGAACTCGAAACCCATTCACCAACTAGCGGCATGGCACATGGCCTAATCGCCACCAGCGAGGCAATGCAGGGCCTGGCGCGGGCAGATCGCCCAGTTCGCCCCGAGCGAA
>AASF01001933.1 GCA_000168735.1 Candidatus Endoriftia persephone str. Hot96_1+Hot96_2
GATCAGGTCTTGATCGGCTTGCCGGGATCGAGTTTCACCGCGTGTGGGAAAGGTCGCTCCGCCCATGCCGACGATGCCGCACTCGCGAATCCGTTGGCGCAGGGTCTCAGCAGGGACGGTGCGAAAGTCACTGATCGGCTCCGGCAGTTCGCCCCATTCATCCTTGCCATCCGGCTTGAGCAGGATACAGGTGCCACTCAGCCCGGAAGGGTGGGGTAGCGGTTGTTGGCTGATCCCGCGTATTTCACCTGAGGTGGGCGCATGGATCGGCGCACAGACCGGTTCATCACTGTCGGCGATCTTCTGCCCCTTAAGTACCCGTTCGCCTTTTTTTACCAGAGGGATCGCCGGGCTGCCGATATGCTGCTGCAGCGGCAGAATCAACAGATCGGGAAGCTCGGCCTGGCGCAGCGGTGTGCTGAGTGACTGAGCCTTGTTGTCCGGCAGATGCAGCCCGCCACGAAAACGCCAGATCTGACGCGCCTTTCCTTTGGATGATTCGACGTACATACGGCTAGTGGGGCTGCGGTTGCGCAGCGATTTCTGGGTTGTTGTAGTCGGGAAAGGGCCAGTGCCAATTGTCAGCCGCTTCCGCGATCGGTTCCATGACGATGCACTCCACCGGGCAGGGTGCGAGGCAGAGTTCGCAGCCAGTGCACTCTTCGCTGATCACTACATGCATCTGTTTGGCGGCGCCGAGGATGGCATCCACCGGGCAGGCCTGGATGCAGAGGGGTGCAGCCGATGCACTCCTGCTCCTTGATCAGCGCGACCGCGCGCGGCTTATCGGCGTTTAACTCGCGCATCCAGCGGCACTGGGTCGCGCCCGAGCAGGTCGGCCAGCGCGACCATGGTGGTCTCGCCGCCGGGGGGGCAAAGGTTGATCTCCGCCTCGCTGCTGGCGATCGCTTCGGCGTAGGGGCGGCAACCGGCGTAGCCACACTGGCCACACTGGGTCTGTGGCAGCAGCTTCTCGATCTGGTCGGTGATCGGATCCCCCTCCACATGGAACGCGGATACTGGAGTAACCCAGTAGCAAGCCAAAGGCGGCGGCGAGCCCGGTCATGGCAAGAATGGCGATCAGCACCGCGTCATCCTTAATTCGCCACCAGGCCGGAGAAGCCCATGAACGCCATCGACATCAGGCCGGCAGTGATCAGGGCGATGGCGTTGCCCTGGAAGGGTTCCAGGTACGTCGGATACCGCCACCCGTTCGCCGGATGCCAGCAAACAGCACCAACACCAGGGAGAAGCCGGCAGCAGCGCCAAAGCCGTAGAGTGCCGACTCGACGAAGCTGTGTTGCTCCTGGACGTTGAGCAGCGCGACGCCCCAACACAGCGCAGTTGGTGGTGATCAGTGGCAGAAAGATGCCCAGCACCTGATAGAGCATCGGGCTGGTCTTGTGCATCACCATCTCGGTGAAACTGCACTACCACGGCGATCACCAGGATGAAGGCGATGGTGCGCATGAACTCCAGCCCCAACGGGGCCAGCAGATATTCGTTGGCCAGGTAGCTGCAGATGGAGGAGAGGGTGAGTACAAAGGTGGTCAGCCAGCCCCATCCACCGTGGCGGTCTCCAGCTTGCGCGAGACCCCCATAAACGGACACAACCCCAGGAACTTCACCAGCACGAAGTTGTTTACCAGGCACCGTGCTGATCAGTATGAGGGCGTACTCTTTCATTAGATCATGAGCTGTCTGTTTAAGCCGCTAAGCATAAGCGCCAGATCAGACGCTTACAACACCACGGCCTTTGTGTGTTGGCGATTGTTGTTGTTTTCACGCTTCTTTACATTGAAAAAACGCAAACATGCATCAGGGAGGGGGATATCACACGAGCATATTTGCCGAGATCCCGAAGCGCATTTTATGTGCTGCCCCGGCTGGCTCACCATCACGATGCGTCAACTGCCAGCAAACGTTCGGCATCAAGGGCAAACTGGACATGAGAACCACGTCACACTTTATCGATGCGTTGGAGAATGGCGTTGATCAAGGGCGAATTCG
>AASF01001932.1 GCA_000168735.1 Candidatus Endoriftia persephone str. Hot96_1+Hot96_2
TCACCTGGGACTGGATTGAGTTGTATGGCGGCAATACACAGCAGTAAGTGAAGTCGAAACCGGTACAATGCATACCGAGTTCGTAGTTGATGGTGATGTTGTAATCGTTTTTCGGCTTGCTGGGATCAGCAGCGACGATCGGCCCCTGATAGCGCTTGAATCCGGCGCTGGCGACATGTTTAACCGCTTTAACCGCCTCTTCCGGCGCCGCCGTATCAGCGTGCTGTTGGGTCGTACAGCCCGCCATCACCGCGACGCTAAGCGCAGTGAGAGCTATGACATTTCTGCCCATTAGGAAACCCCTCTTGGTATCTCGTTAAATCCCGTGCGAAGCGCAGGGATATTGTATAAAAAAGGTCAGACTATGCCCCTGTTATTTACTTCATTGCTGGGGCAAGGGGTTTTGTAACAGAAATAGGGGTTTACTGCAATTTAACTAGAGAATACATATAGTTACAATATTATAAATTGCTTATTTCATGTACTGGGCATGCCATGTCTAGGGCAATTCAAACGACCGGGAAGACACCTCAATTTTACGTCGACAGAAGTTGTCTCTCCCAGATCTTTCTGGTATAGATAGCCCCCTTCACCAAAGAGGGTTTTGCAGGAGTCCATGAATGGCCGACAAGAAAGCCACTGATAGCAGTGCTGGTGCGTTTGGCTTCGAACCATATGAGTTCAAAGAAGGCGAAGAGTATATGAATGAGGCGCAGGTGGGGCATTTCCAGCACATTCTGCAAGCCTGGAAAAAAGAGCTGATGGAAGAGGTGGATCGCACCGTGCACCACATGCAGGACGAGGCCGCCAACTTCCCCGATCCCAAGTGACCGCGCTACCCAGGAGTCTGAATTCAGTCTCGAGCTGCGTACCCGCGACCGCGAGCGCAAGCTGATCAAGAAGATCGACGAGGCGCTGACCAAGCTGGAGAATGACGAAGTACGGCTATTGCGAATCCTGCGGCTGTCGAGATCGGCGTGCGTCGCCTAGAGGCCCGCCCCACTGCAGACCAGTGTATCGACTGCAAGACTCTCGACGAGATTCGCGAGAAGCAGATGATCTAATCCCCCGTTCAGCCAACCCGGCATAAAAAACCGGGCTTATGCCGGTTTTTTCTTGGGCCCTTGAAAAAAACTGGGCCAGCACGCCCCGGCTACCGAGGACGCTTCGCCCCCTCCCCTACCGGGGCCGCTCCACTTCGGCTCGCTGGTCGCCGCCCTCGGCAGCTATCTGGATGCCCGCGCCAACCGGGGTAGCTGGCGGGTACGCATCGAGGACCTGGACCAGACCCGAACAGTCACAGGCACTGCCGATGAGATCCTACGCACCCTTGAGCAGTTCGGCTTTGAATGGGATGGCACGGTGCTCTACCAGAACCAGCGCAGTGATCTCTACGCCCATCACCTGAATCTGCTGCTGCAGGCGGATCTGGCCTACCCTTGCGGTTGCTCCCGCAAAGAGATCAACCTGGGCCGCCAGCCAAGGCGATCGCAGGGCGCGATCTACCCGGGCACCTGCAGCCGCGGGCTACCGCCCGGACGCCAGGCACGGGGCTATCCGCCTGCGCACCTTCGATCAGGCCACCCGCTTCAATGATGCGGTACAAGGCCCACAATCCCAACGACTCGCACAGGAGATAGGCGATTTTGTGGTACGCCGTGCCGATGGTTTCCACGCCTACCAGCTGGCGGTGGTAGTCGATGATGCCTTGCAGGGCATCACCCGGGTGGTGCGCGGTGCCGACCTGCTGCTCTCGACACCACGCCAGATCCATCTTCAGCAACTGCTGGAATTCCCCGCTCCCACCTTTGCCCACCTGCCGCTGGTGGTCGACCGAACAGGACGCAAACTCAGCAAGCAGTCGGGAGATGCCCCGGTCGATGCGCGCAAGCCGCTGCCGGCACTACTGCTGGCGCTCGCCCATCTGGGCCAGCCAATGCCGTCGGAGCCACCGCTCGGGCTTGACGAGTTCTGGGAGTGGGCGATCTGTCACTGGTCGATGGCTGCCGTGCCTAAAAAACTCGCCGCCCTGCCACCCCAACTTTGTTAGAGAGTCTCACCATTCACCCGTTTCGGCTCATCCGACCAGCGCATCTGCGCCAGGGTGGGGCTGTAACGGCAGGAACAGTTGCGCCCCTCGCGCTTCGCCCGATAGAGCGCATCGTCGGCCTGCTTGATGAGTAGATTGAGACTTTCGGGACAATTTTCCCTGGTCGAAGACCGTGATGCCGATGCTGGCAGTCACATGGATCTGCTGCTCTTGCCCAGTCAATCGGATCATCCGCGAATCACTCCATGCAGCCGCTCAGTGAAGTGACTCAGTTCGTCCGCGCCGGTCTCTGGCAGCAGAAAGATGAACTCTTCACCACCGAAACGGCCCAGCATGTCGCTCTTGCGGGTGATATCAAGAAACTGCCGCCCCAGCTGCCGCAGCACCGCATCGCCCCCCAGATGGCCGTGGTTATCGTTGACGAACTTAAAGTGGTCGAGGTCGAGTAGCAGCAGGGAGAAGACCTGCTGGTTGCGTCGGGCGACCTCGAAATAGCTACTCGCCAGATCGAGAAATGAGCGTCGGTTACGCACCCCGGTCAACTCATCAAAACTGGCGAGTTGCCGCATCTCCGCCTCGAGAGAGTGGACCCGAATGAACAGACCAACCAGATACCAACTGACCAGCGGCGCCACCAGCGTCAAGTACGATTACCGCGATCGGCAGGGCACGAGGCAAGAAATCACTGTTGAGGCACTCCAGGTCACTTCCATCATCACCACAAGCCGCACGTCAGTGAGAGCAGGATCGAGCTCCAGGGTAATACCCAGCACCACCCAGAAGCGTCCTAGCTTTATGATC
>AASF01001931.1 GCA_000168735.1 Candidatus Endoriftia persephone str. Hot96_1+Hot96_2
GCCGGAGGGGACAGATATCCGCAAGACCCGCGATGATACCCTGCAGGTGGCCGAGTTCGTCCGCCAGCAGTCTGGGGTGACGAAGACCACCTCCGTCGTCGGTGGTGGTGATGCCCGCTTCTCCCTGGTCTATGAGCCCAAAGAGGCGAGTTCCGCCTATGCGCAGATCATCATTCAGACCGAGCAACTGGAACAGATCGGGCCAATCTGGGAGGCGGTGGCCGACTACATGCGCAACAATCTGCCACAGCTCGACCCGATCATCAAACCGCTGCGCATCGGCCCCGGTCGTGACGGCAAGATCGAGGCCCGTTTCCCAGGGGCCAGATCCAGCAGTTTTACGCGGGCTCTCGGAGCAGGCCCAGGCGATCATGCGCGCCGATCCTGAGACCAAAGAGGTGCGTGACGATTGGCGCAGTCCGGTGCAGTTTATTCGCCCGTTGTTCAACGAGCAGGTGGGACGGCAACTCGGTATTACCCGCAAAGATCTGGCGATCGCCTTGAAATCGGCCTTCGAGGGCCAAGGATGTGGGGGTCTATCGTGATGGTATCCGTCTGCTGCCGATCAAACTGCGGCGCACCGGCGGATGAGCGGGAAGATGTGGCGAATATCCAAGATATTCGCGTCTGGAGCCCGGCGTTACAGAAGACGGTACCGGTGGCCCAGGTGGTGAGTGGTTTTGAAACCGCGTTTGAGAATACTGTGATCCGTGGCCGTGACCGGATCCAGACCATCATCACCTCCTGTAATCCAACCGGGGAGCTGGCGACACCACTCTTCAATCGTCTCAAGCCGCAGATTGAGGCGGTCGAGTTGCCACCGGGCTACAGCCTCTCTTGGGGCGGTGAGTATGAGGACTCGAAGAATGCCCAGAACGGACTGTTGTCGGTGCTGCCCGGTGGGCTTTCTGTTGATGATTCTGACCAGCATCCTGGCTGTTTGGCCGACTGCGTCAGCCGCTGATCATCTGGCTCACGGTGCCGTTGGCGATCGTTGGCATCACCGCCGGTCTGTTGGCCTTCAACGGCGCGTTCGATTTTATGGCGTTGCTGGGTGCACTGAGTCTGATCGGGCTGCTGATCAAGAATGCCATCGTGCTGATCGAGGAGATCGACCAGCAGATCGAAGAGGGCAAGCTTGCCCTGACTTGCGATCCTCGATGCCACCGGGTGAGTCGGTTGCGGCCGGTGGCGATGGCCGCCGCCACCACGATTCTCGGCTTGATCCCGCTGCTTCTCCGATGTCTTCTTCGTCAATATGTCGATCACCATCATGGCCGGCCTGGGCTTTGCTACCCTGTTGACGCTGCTGTTTTGTGCCGGTGCTCTATGCGCTGCTGTTCCGGGTGCCCTATGCCGAAAACGCCTGATCGCAGGTTGTTGGCTCTATCCGGTCTGGGTTGGCGCGAGCAGGCGTCGTGCCAGCCACAAGCAACAGCAGATAGTGCCAGCAGGCTCAGTAGCAGCCAGACCACGGCGATATAGGCGAACAGATTCGGCGCCTGCATCAGCATGCTCATCAGCGAATCCTGATAGTAGAAGAACCACTGGTGTCCCGCCGGGAAGACCCATTCGTGCAGCAGATAGAACAGCCGTTCCGCCCCCATGGCCAGGATCAGCAGCGCCAGGGTCAGCAGTAGAGTCAGCCAGCCGAGCAGCAGCTGCTGACCCCCTGGTAGTCGCCACCTGCCTCGTCGCAGGGCCAACAGCAGGAGCAGGCTGAGGCCGGCGCTGCCCCAGGCCAGTTGCTGGTAGCGATCGATCAGCCGGGCGACATCCACCAGGTGTTGCTGCTCCGGCGGGGTGAGGAAGTGCCCCAGTGGCTGGCCGTCTCGGGCGTGGTAGCGCAGCGCGCCGAGCCCCGCGCCCTGTCGGTGGATGGCCGTCACGATGGCGCTGAAGAGCCTCAGCCGCTCTCTCTTCTCTGTCGT
>AASF01001930.1 GCA_000168735.1 Candidatus Endoriftia persephone str. Hot96_1+Hot96_2
TGGCGTTGCGCATCAGTGAGTCGAACTCGGGTTGCTCACTGATCTCGAAACCGTAGGCACCGGCCGCCTCAGTAATGGCGCTAGCGACCTCCTCCAGCAGTCGATCCGCTTGTTCCGCAGAGAGCTCGAACTGATCGGCAAGCAGTCCACGGCAGGTCTGGATCGCATGACGTTTGTCATCCGCAGTAAACACCGACGCCATCCAAGTCAACACAGCGGGACAGCGCCGCGAGCCGAGCCGACGATACAGAAACCTGCTGGGGAGGCGTCTCATGATGAAAACCAATGGCAATCTCCAGCTCCTCCGGAAATCCCCAGGATCTGGCCAGCTGCAGCCCCACCTTATCGTGACTCATACCAAACAACTGCAAACTCAAGATCCCGGCGCCTGTCAGGTGGCAGCCGCGCCAGATTGGGCCACTCGCTGATGCGGTTGAGCTTCAGATAGAACAACACCAGCAGGCCAAAATCTTGCAGCAACCCGGCGGTAAAACAGGTATCCCCATCCAGACCGGCCAGCACCGCCAGTGACACTGCCACAGACAGCACGGGCGCAGGGAGCCGCCTCCCAGAACTCGGTCACTGGGAAGGCGGGCAACTGATCTGGTTTGAGTGCATCCCGCATCGCAATACAGAGTGCAATATTAACGCAGGGCATTCTGGCCGATGACGGTGATCGCGCGGGCTACCGAGGTGATCTCGCTAGCGAAGCCAAAATAGGCGGAGTTTGCAATCCGCAGGATCTCCACCGACAGCACAGGATCCTGCGCCACCATGCTGCTCAGCTGTTGCGCATCCCATTTCTCCCGGGTACAGGCGTGGACCACATTGAGGGTTCCTTGGGGAGGGGACGGCAACTCAGTAGGCTTCAGGGCACTCCAGGGAAACAAAATCCAACGGCCTTTTCCTTGCTTGGTGATCAGACGACAGAAGGCGGCAAGGCAGGGTTCGCCCAGACGCACCTCCCAGAGTATAGCCAAGGCCAGAACAAGGGACGCTGCTCTGCCCGGTGCGGGTTCACTCCACCCCGGCAGGTCGCTCCAGCCGACTCACCAACAGGATCGCCAGGGGTCGCGACCAGGATACCAGGCACGATCTCGTAGAGATCGAAGATACCGCCCTGGCAGCTGTTTCCAGAGCACCACTGTGACACCACCTGCGATGATGCCAGCCAACACCCCATTGCGGCTCATGCGGCTCCAGTAGAGCGAGAACACCACCACCGGGCCCAAAGGCGGCACCAAAGCCGGCCCAGGCATAGGCAACCAGATCGAGCACCTGGCTGTCGGGGTCTAGCGCCAACAGAAACGCCGCAGCAGCAATCCCCACCACCGCAAGCCGCCCCACCAGCACCAGTTCCCTTTCACTCGCCTGACGCCGCCACAGCACCCGGTAGAGATCCTCGGTAAAGGCGCTGGAGGCCACCAGCAGCTGTGAATCGGCGGTACTCATAATCGCCGCCAGGATTGCCGCCAGACAGATGCCGGCAATCAGCGGATGGAACAGCAGCCCGACCAGTTCGATAAAGACCCGCTCCGCATCCGCCAGCGGCTGATCAAAGCTCGGCACTCCCACCAAGCCCACCAGAGAGGCGGCGATGAGTGACAACACCACCCAGCTCATCGCAATCCGCCGCGCCAGGGGGCAGCTGCCGCACCGATCTGATCGCCTTGAAGCGGGCCAGGATGTGCGGTTGGCCAAAGTAGCCCAGCCCCCAGGCGGCCAGCGAGACGATCGTGATCCAGCCCAGGGGCACGCCGCTGTTGTCGCTAAACGGATCGAGTAGATGGGGATTGCGCTGTTCGAGCCGACTCAGGGCCTCAGCCACGCCACCCAGCTCTCCCAAGGCGATCAGCGGTACTGCCAGCAGCGCTGCAAGCATCAGCAACCCCTGCAGCAGATCGGTCCAGGAGACGGCGATAAAACCACCAAAGGTGGTGTAGAGGATCACCGTCAGGGCGCCAGCCGCCACCGCCCAGACATAGGGCAGCCCAAACACCGACTCAAATAGCTTGCCGCCGGCCACCAATCCAGAGCTGGTGTAAAAGAGAAAGAACAGCAGGATAAAAAAAGCCGAGATGATGCGGATCAGACCCGACTCATCATTGAAGCGGTTGGAGAGATGACTCCGGCAGAGTCAGGGCATTGCCCGCCTGCTCCGAGGCGATTCTCAAGCGCCCCGCCACCAGCCGCCAGTTAAGCCAGGTGCCGACGGCAAGCCCCGCCGCCAGCCAGAGCGACTCCAGTCCAGAGAGGTAGGCATAACCCGGCAGCCCCAGCAGCAGCCAACCGCTCATGTCGGAGGCGCTGGCAGAGAGCGCCGTCACCCAGCTGCCCAGGCTACGACCGCCAAGCACAAAATCGGAAAGATTGCTGGTCCGCCGCCAGGCCCAAAAACCGATCGCCAGCATCAACAGCAGATAGACAAGAAAGGTGGCGCCGATAGCCAGCTCCGCCGTCTCTCCCATCTCAACCGATCCCTCTGCGGCGTTGCTCGATCTTTGCCAGATAACTCTGTTTCATCGCCTGCTCCAACGCACCGTTGTCTGCATACTCGAAACCGAACACCGGTTGCCAGAGCGTCGGGCTCTCCATGCAGAGATAGAAAAAGACCTGATCGTGCCAGGGCGTGAGCCCCGTATAGGCATGGCTGAACATCTCGATCTTTGATCGCATCCGGATAGGAGAGTTTGCCCGCCGCCTCCACCATCGGCATCTTCAGGATCTGGCTGCGCAATCCCTCACGGCCGCGCAGCTTCTTCAGCACCGACTTGATATAGGTGAGGGTGCCAAGACTCACCAGCGCCACCTCAGCGGGCTCAAATACCTCAACCAAGCGACTGAAGATCGCCCCGTACTCCTCCCGCCAGCGATCGTAGTGGATCATCGGGTGGAAGTGAAAACCAACCAGGATGCCCCGATCCGCCAGCTGCCGTGCCGCCACCAAGCGCTCCTCCAGGGAGGCGGTCAGGTGCTCTTCATTGTCGATCAGGGTCTGCGGATTGAGGGACCAGGTGCAGAGAACATTGGGCAGGATATCGTTTTTCAGCAGGTAGGCGATATTTTTCGACTTGGTTTTCAACTCCAGGATCACATTCGGGTGGCGGCGAGCAAACGCCATCAGCGCATCCAGGATACCGGCCTGATTGCCCCACATCAGTGAGTCTGAGGATTGTCCTGTGCCGATGTGATAAATTTTCTGCGGATCGATCTCCAACCGCTCCAGCTTCTGTGCAAAGCTGGCATCAAAGCGTACCTCATCACCATGATAGAAGGATTGGATGCTGCAGTAGCTGCAATCGAAGCCGCAATTTTGCACCGCATCCAGGGTCAACAGATTGCAGCAGCGGGTGCGCGACGAAGCCACCGGACACCAGCCCAACCCCAGCTGGGGCCTCTCTTCGGTCACACGGCGGATGCGGTCTGTAGCATCGGGGGAACGCGGTGAACTCTCGGGATAGTGGTTCGGCATCTCCCGCAATCGCTGACGATGCAGCTGCAACTGCTGCAGGATCTGCTGGCGTGCTGCTTTACCTGCGCCTGAAGGGGGTTCGAGCCCGGACCAGAGCTGCTCGATCGGCGGCTCACCCCACATCTGCAGATCGGTACAGATCTCCCCCAGTTGCCGTAGTTCCTGGAAGCTGAAGCGGTAGATCCGTGCCTGCTCCTCTATAAATCTGCGTTGCTCTGGGGAGAGTCGCGCAATCCCAGCCAGCTCCAACTGCCCATTCAGGCGGTTTTCATAATCGTCGTTTCGGCTCATGGCCGACAGGTTGTACGCAAGCCGTCAGCCTCATGCAAGCACCTGCCCCGCGGACCTCGCAGCAGCACAAGGCCAGCCCCCAACAGCAGCCAAGCAGCCGGTTCAGGCACACCGATCGGCGGTACAACCACCGGATCAGTACAACCACTGGTACGATCGGTATTCGCCATGCCCGGCGTGATACAGGCCTGGGCAAAAATCGGCGTTGTTGGAGTCGCTATCAGCACCGTTGGGCCAACGAGAGAGCCCCAGATAGGCAACTGTTGCGGAATCAACCAGGCCTGCCCCGGAGCCCTCGGTAAAACCCGCCCACACTGCACTTCATAGCTCAGGCTGTCGATCTGGCTGGCGCCCGAAAAATAGTGCCAGAGCATCCCGGGGCACCGTTCTGAATCAGATTGCTCGCCGGCGATACATTCAGGTCGCAATTGATCAGGGCGA
>AASF01001929.1 GCA_000168735.1 Candidatus Endoriftia persephone str. Hot96_1+Hot96_2
CCCCTTGATCAGGATCCACAACGCCTTTCAGTCCGCAGAGGCGGCGTTGTCTGCCAATGCAGCGTGCATTTCAGCGTCTGCTGGCTGGATGTGGAGCGGCTTGCCAGCCAGCAGATGCTGGAGCTGGGATCTGAACAGCCGCAGCGAAGAGGAGCTGGGCGAGTTTGAGGAGGGAGATGACAGAGCGCCAGATGAGGGGGAGGGAGATCCCCAGAGCGGTGGTGAGTGCAGCGGGAGAGGCGCGCCTGGCAGTGCTCTCGCAGCTCGACCTCTATCGTCGATTCAAACAGAACAGCCCACCGCAGGATCTGGACCGGCAACTCGGCTGTGATCGGTGAGGATCTGCTCTATGCGCTGGAGCAGATCAGCGAGGACCAGCTTTTCAGCCAACCGATCAGGAGCGGTGAGAACGTTGGGAAGAGTCACAGCCAGTTGCTGATGGAGCAGCTGCAGGAACACCGGGAGCTACTCTCTGCCTCAATTGAGCGGTATGCGGTACGTCGCCAGGCCCACCGCGACTATACCCAGGTGGCAGAACATTTGATGCAGACGGTGGAGCAGATGACCGCCGACAACCGTGCCCAGGTGGAAGTGGAAACGGGTGAGTTGCAGAGGCTGGTCTCCACCGGCGCAAACAGCATAATCATCGCCATCCTGCTGGGTCTGCTGGTGGCGGTGCTGGCCTTTATGCTCACCCTGCGGGCGATTGTCAGGCCGATCCGGGAGGTGCGGGACCAGCTCGGCAGTCTCTCTCAGGGTGAGGGCGGTCTGAATGTCACCCTGAGCGTCAAAGGCAGTGATGAGACGGCCCAGCTGGCTCAGGGATTCAACGCCTTTACCAGCAAGCTGCGCGATATGATCGCCGGGGTGCAGGAGTCGGTGAACCGCCTGGTTAGCACCACCGATGATATCTCCCGGATCGCCGACAAGGCAGGCGAGGCGGTCCGCTACCAGCAACAGGAGGTGGCATCGGTGACCAATGCTGTGGCCGAATTGACGGGCAGTCTGCAGGAGGTGACGGCCAATACCTTCCAGGCCGCTGAGCGTGCTGGTCTGGCCGATAAGGAGACCAGCCAGGGGCGGGCTCTGGTGCAACAGACCCTGTTGTTGATTCAGGTGGTAGCGACAGAGGTGGAGCAGGCGACCCGGGTGGTCAATGAACTGGGTGAAAAGAGCGAGTCGATTGGTGGGGTGCTTGATGTGATTCGCGGCATCTCGGAGCAAACTAACCTGCTGGGCGCTGAATGCGGCGATCGAAGCAGCGCGCGCCGGTGAGCAGGGTCGGGGATTCGCTGTGGTCGCCGATGAGGTGCGTGGACTGGCGGCTCGCACCAATGACTCGATCAGCGAGATCCAGGTGATGATCGATCAGCTGCAGCAGGGTACCAGCCAGGCGATCAAGGTTATGACCCAGGCCCGCAGTCAGACCCAGGCCTGCGTTGAACCGGCGAATCAGGCCGATACTCGGCTGGACCAGATCGCCGGCATGGTGCGCTCGATCACTGAACTCAACCGCGGTATCGCCAATGCAGCAGAGGCCCAGCATCTTACGGTGGTCGGAGTGGAGAAGAATCTGGCGGGTATCAACGAGGTGGCTGCCAACACCTCATCCAGTGCAGTGGAGTTGACCACCTCAACCCAAGTATTGAGCCAGCTTGCCGACGAGTTGCAGGCGCTGGTGGGTGAGTTCCGAGTATAGTTTGCGGCTATGCAGATTCTATTTCGCCTACGGCTCAAATATGTCGCTGCAGCGGATGACTGCCCGGATCCCCGATGCGCACTCTTTGGGGATTGCATGTCTGCCAAAACACAGCCTCAAAGTTCCACAAGAGTGGTCGGGACGGCTCCGGCAAGTGCGACGCCTATCATACTGGGGTGGCGTGCGATTATATCCTGGGCCATCTCTATCAAATCAGCCGCGAGGCGGGGCAGACCCTCGATCTGTATGAAGGGCGAGGCAACGGGTATGAGCGGAAATCAGTAAGACTCATCGTTCCGGGAGCTGGTGAGTTGGAGGCCTTCACCTACTACGCAACGCAGATCGATGCAGGACTAGCACCCTTTGACTGGTACAAACACCATGTGGTGATTGGTGCTGAAGAGGCGAGGCTGAGTGAGGATTATCGGCGTGAGATTGCTGTGCTGGCATCTGTGCCTGATCCGGATCTGGAATGCCACCGGCGGGAGATGGCGATCTACGTAGGGTAGCGTGCCTGCCTGGACCGCACGTAAGGTTTCAGCACTGCTCCCAGGCGAGTCCGTGAAAAACGCCAGCCGCCGACTGAGCTGCGGTGATGGTGCTCGTCGAGTTCCCCCTCGAACCCCTCCTCGACATGAAACACGCGGCTGAAGCCGCCCTCCAGCAGCGTCTTGCCCGCTTCCAGAGAGCGCTTGCCGCTGCGGCAGATGAGGATCACCGGCGCGCAGCCGTCGTCGATGGTGCAGACGCTGCCACCCAGCAGCAGCTTGCGGATGTCGGTGACGAAGTGGGGGTTCTCAGTCCAGTCCGGCTCGTCGATCCAGGGTACATGAACCGCGCCGACGGGGTGGCCGACAAATAGAAACTCCATGCTGGAGCGGATGTCGACCAGCACCGTGCGGGGATCGTCC
>AASF01001928.1 GCA_000168735.1 Candidatus Endoriftia persephone str. Hot96_1+Hot96_2
TATGCGCTTTCCAAATATAGGGTTATTTAACCACCGATCCAATGTTGGATTTATCACAATATCATTATCTGGTGCTTCTTTTATAAAGGCTACTACTGTGGTGTTACTCCTAGTGGAAGCAAGGCAGGATTCAATTTCAGAATTAATATGTTCATCCCCAAAACTATATCCACATGGTGATGAGTACATTTTGTGATTTTTCACTGAGCTTTGACCGTAGACCAGCAAATAAAGATGCAAAAGGGTCTTTTTGTGTTTCAACGTATTTTGTAGCTTGTGGGTAGATCATAATATTTGAAGGATCTGACAAATATTTTGTTCCGTAACGCGCTCTTACAAGACCTTGATTTGCGTCACGTTGCCAGTCTACGGAACCGTGTAGTTTATAAAGAAAGCATTCGTTAGAATTTTTATTCCGAGAAAACTCTTTACTAGGATTCCAGAAACCAACTGCTCCGCCAGAAAAACCATCGATTACTTCCTTTTTATGTAGAGCCAAACTATCTTCTAACAAAGTATCGTAGTTTGTAGTAAAAAAGGTAATAGGTGAACGCCTCTCTAAATTTGATCTAGTTTGAAAAAAGTGCTTCAACAAAATTCAAATGATGTGTGATATCAATAATTTGGTTAAATCTGCTGTACCAATTTCATCTTCGCTTGCATATCCGTATCGAACAGTATCACCAATAGCTGAAATGATACTGGTATAACAATCATTTAACTGATCAATAGTGTATTCTTTACCATTAAGTACTGCTTGTTTTCTTTCTGATCGTTCTGCAATTGCAAGTAAATCTCCAAGATGGCTTAAATAATGCTCGATATGTGAAGTGTCAGGTAACTCCTCTTTTAGTTTTGAGATTATTTCCTTATCTAGATCGCTATTATTTTGCTCAAAAATATTTGTAACGCGTTCAGTCAGTGGATACATTAGTGGTATTTTTGCATCCAAGCTTATTCCTGCTCCGAATAGCCAGTTTTGACAATTAGTATCCAAGATATGTTGCCTTAGATTTTCTAAAAGGTTTTCAAAATTATCCATAACTATTCCTAGAAAAAGAATTTACATTTAATGCTAGCCACCAACTAGCCCTTGACATATAACGTTTGGGCTTAGTGGCGACAAAAAGTGGAGCGAGGAACGAGCGGAGCTTTTTGACGTCCACTGGAGCCCAGTTGTTGGGCATAATTCTGTGCTGGCCTGTGTCCATAACTCAAAATTCTCCACTTCCCTGAGGATTCAACTTTTCTGAGGCGGAAGGCTTGATCCGATTTCCTTTCAGCTTGCACCATGACTTTGCCACCAAATTTCTGAGGCGGAAGGTTCAATTCGGCTTCCTTGCCCGCCTGCATCCTTATTCACACCCAAAAGCCTATCATTTCCCTGTAGGCACGTGCAGCCAACTTCTGCACTAACAACGAAGCCGCATCCTGCCTGAGCCTTGCAAAGGCGAGATGATCTTTCGACAGGGACCGACCCTATTAACCACCTATCCGCCATGATGCCGAATAGTCTGGGCTCCAAGCCTCTCCGGCCCTACCCGATTTAAACTTAATTCCCTGTTGCCGTGCACGGCTTATTCTATGGCGATGCCTTGGTTGCCCAACGTCGCAAATCACCTGCGTTTTACGGTGGCGGTTAAATTTGGCAAAATGAGCGTAGCGAATGCCAAATTTAAGCGACGCTGTAAAATGTCAGGTGAATTTGCTTTGTTAGGCGATATTATCATGATAGTAATGTAAGAATTGAGGTAGACCTAGTGTAATAAGACAGACCGCTATGTGAAAACATACTAGGAGTTGTATTTGGCTCAGGCCAGTGCCCAGACATAACACCAATTAATTTTGCTGGAACGTAGGCTGGATTAGTCATGCCTGGACCAGGTTTTACGCTTTTTTGGTGCGATATTACGACACTACCACTGGATCCTGAAAAAGAAAGCCCTGAAACCAAAGTTGTATCAGATGTCTTTAAGTCAGAATGGTTGAAAGGTATGCTGGGTAAAGAAGCAATATTAATTGGCCGAGCAACACCAAAATTCCATACTGAATCCCACCATTGGCTTGTGGCCGTTCCAGGAAAACCAATAAAGGATGCAATATCCATTAGCTTTAGTTTTTGATCAAAAAACGCTTGGTCAGCTAAATCGCTTTTATCAAGAGTATTACCTTTACTGAACACGCCTGTGTCATCTGTGTATTCTGGATCCCGAATTATTGCTACATCTGCATCTTGAGAGCATACAACTTTAGTAACGTCAGCAAGTTTAAAAAACTTAGTAGCAGATGTAGGATCAGTACCTCTAAACCCACGTAATTCTATTTCAAGTTCATCAAGTATAAGTTGTGTAGTGCTTCCAAAAGAGATTGTTGCATCAACATTATGTTTGTTCGTTACAAAAACAGAACTTTCACCATCTTTAATCCAAAATCCGGTTCCAGAAAATTGCTTTACATTACCAATATCATCAACAAAGGTACCTTTAAGGCGACAAACATCCAAAATTACAGATTGTTCAATACCGCTCATTGTTTTTCCTCGCCTAACGCCTGCATCAGCGGCAGCTAAAAGCAGAGCGCAGCGCCGCTTTTGGCTGTCCGCTGGATGCTATGTTATGCGATAAATATACTTTTTTCTCGAACCCATCAACGATGCAAACCAATAAATCAGATGCCAGATCCTGAATAAGTAAAGTAAAGTAGTCAACATCATTCTGATTTACAGGAATTCCTTCGTCGCCATGCGCAATAGAATTTCTAAATCGAAGAAGCTTGTTAAGCCCTTTCTCATCTCTTGAACCAATACAACCA
>AASF01001927.1 GCA_000168735.1 Candidatus Endoriftia persephone str. Hot96_1+Hot96_2
GCCCTTGATCAGGAAGAGACCGTAAAGGCGCGTCTCAAGGTCTACCATGACCAGACCGAGCCGCTGATCGCCTTCTACACCAAAGAGGCAGATGCCGGTAGTTGCAAATACATCAAGATCAACGGTGTTGGCGGGGTGGACGAGATCCGCGACCAGATCTTCAGCGGACTGGGTTGATCTTCACTGAAGAATGCTGAAAAGCCGGGCTAAGCCCGGCTTTTTTATGGCATTCAGTTGAGGGAATTCGGGCAATTTGCTGGATGAACTTATTAGAATATTCTGATAGAATCCGCCAACTTTTTACTAAATTGTTAAGGGGCATGCTGTGGCTGTCGTAGAACTCACCAAGGACACGTTCGAAGAGACCATCACCAATAACGATTTCGTGATCATCGATTTCTTGGGCGCCCTGGTGTGGTCCCTGGTCGCTCCTTCGCCGCGACCTATGAAGAGAGGTTGCCGAAGACAATCCGAATATGGTCTTCGCCAAGGGTGAATACCGAAGACGAGCAGGAACTGGCGATGCACTTCCAGGTGCGCTCGATCCCGACTCTGATGATCTTCCGTGGAGAACATCATCATCTTCTCCCAGGCGGGGTGCGTTGCCGGAGTCGGGCTTCCGGTGATCTGCTGGACAAGGCCAGTGAACTCGATATGGACGAGGTGCGGGCGCAGATCGAAGCAGAGCAGAAGGGCGGCCAGGGCGCCTGAGCGGTCATTCCGAAAAGCACCCCGGCGGTGTTAGGGCCTGTCGGGGTTTTTTTGTGTCCGCAGCAGGGGCAAGTGGCTGTATCATGGCCTCCTGTGTTGAATTGAGAGGTCTGGACCGACGCGATGCGAGCCCCCTGTTACCCGTGGAGTCTAAAGAGCCTGCTGAATGGCAGGCCGAATGTGGGCGCGCTGCTGCGATCTGAGTGAGGAGAACTACCGGCTGTTGCTGCGGCTTGCGCCAGAACTTCGGTTGATGCAGGGGGCGGGCCCTCTCCTGTCTCGATCATGGTATGGATCTCCATCTGGAGGTGCTCGAACAGACCCCCTACACCAGCTTGCTCCACCTTACCTACTTTTTTCCCCATGCCGGTGGCCACTACCCTGATCCGGACGCCAATCTGCGTGTCTATTACGACTCCAAACAGGTCGATATCGTCGACCTGCGCCAGTCGGCACTTACACCTTGAAAAAGTGGGGCGATAACCCGACCCCTGGAGCAGCGTTGGAAGTTGAACCTGTTCCTCTCCAAATGGCTGGCGTTCTGTGTCATCCCAGGGGCATGGCTTTGGCGCCGGTGGGCCTGAGTACGCATCCAGCCGAGAGCGTTGGGTGGTCTCCTGATGTGATCTGCTTTGCAGCCCACAAGCCTTCGGGAGCGGTTCCGTTGTTCAATCTAAGCCACCCTTGTAAACTCAATGGTCTCTTCTTGCGGCGGAATAGTTTGCACCCCCCCCCAGGCTGGGGACGATGTGCGCCTGTCAGTTCGCGTGCAGCGCCGATATCAAGCAGTGTGGGCGATACCTCTGAACAGCGAGGAATCAGATGATCAGAGTGTTGTTGGTTGACGATCACGAACTGGTGCGTACCGGCGTCAAGAGTATCTTGACGCAGGTGCCTGACATCAGTGTGGCTGGGCGAGGCGGGCAGTGGTGAAGCGGCGATCCAGATGGTGCAGCAGTGATCGGCCCGATGTGGTGCTGATGGATGTGAACATGCCTGGCATTGGTGGCATCGAGGCGACTCGCCGACTGCTGAGAATTGCTCCCGATTTGAAGGTGGTGGCGTTGACCATGCTGGATAACGAGCCCTTCCCTGCTCGTCTTAACGAGGTGGGCGCAATGGGTTATCTGACCAAAGGCTGCCCGGCAGATGAGATGATCCAAGCGATCCGCAGCGTGTTCCGTGGTCAGCCCTTTGTCTCCTCCGATGTCGCAAGAAAACATATCCTCACCGATTGGAAGCGCCACTCCGCCACTCCCTTCCAAGGCCTCTCCTCCCGCGAGACCCAGGTGATGCTGATGATCCTGGAGGGGCAACGCAACCAGGAGATCTCCGATGGTCTCAGCCTCAGCCCCAAGACTGTCAGCACCTACCGCCAGCGTATCTATGAGAAGCTCGATGTGCGCAACGATGTGGAGCTGACGCGGCTCGCCTATCGCCACGGCATTCTCAGCGACAAGGTCGACAGTGTTTGATCTGCACTGCCGCCGTTGTGACCGGCTGGCGGCGT
>AASF01001926.1 GCA_000168735.1 Candidatus Endoriftia persephone str. Hot96_1+Hot96_2
CCTTGATCAGCACGACATCACCAGCGAAGCGGGCAGCGCCTTCGCCATCCGTTTCCTCGAGCGATATCCGGGAGCGCATGGTTGAGTTCCAGGAGCAGAGTGGCAACATGTACAATCTGGAGGCCACCCCGGCGGAGGGTACTACCTACCGGTTTGCCAAAGAGGACCGCAAGCGCTGGCCCGAGATCCTGCAGGCCGGCACCCCGGAGCGCCCCTACTACACCAACTCGTCGCAGCTGCCGGTAGGCTTCACCGACGATCCTTTCGAGGCGCTGGCCCGCCAGGAGCCGCTACAGCAGAAATATACCGGCGGCACCGTGCTGCATCTCTACATGAACGAGCGCATCAGCAGCACCGAGGCCTGCCGGCGACTGGTGCGGCGTTCCCTGGAGCGGTTCCGCTTGCCTTACATCACCATCACCCCGACCTTCTCAATCTGCCCGACCCACGGTTACCTCAGCGGCGAACACGAGTTCTGCCCGAAGTGCGACGAGGAGGCGATCGCCCACAAACAACAGGAGCAACACAGCCATGTCCACCAATAAGATCGAACTGAAAGACGAAGAGAGAACCCGCTGCGAAGTCTGGACCCGAGTCATGGGCTACCACCGTCCAGTAGCCGCCTTCAACCCGGGCAAAAAGTCGGAACATGCCGACCGTGTCTGTTTCCGGGAACAACCGCAACAAACAGCTGATGTCCGGATCTGAACTCACCCTCCGGGTGGGCGGTCTGACGCCGCTCACCACCGTGGACTACCCGGGGGAGCTGGCGGCGGTGATCTTCTGCCAAGGTTGCCCCTGGCGCTGCCACTACTGTCACAACCCGGACCTTCTGCCACGCCAGGGCGAGCAGCAGATCCCGTGGGATCAGATTCTCGCCTTTCTGCAGACCCGCCGGGGCCTGCTGGATGCGGTGGTCTTCAGTGGTGGCGAGCCGACCCTGCAGCGAGGGCTGCCGGATGCTATTGGGCAGGTGAAGGCGATGGGCTTCAAGGTAGGGCTGCATAGCGCTGGCCCCTATCCTGAACGGCTGCGGGAACTGCTGCCACTGCTCGACTGGATCGGGCTGGATATCAAGTCCTTGCCGGAAGATTATGCTGGACTGACCGGGGTCAGGCGGAGTGGTGAGCGGGCTTGGGAGAGTGCAGCTCTAGTGATCGAGAGCGGCCTGCCGCATCAGATCCGCACCACGCTGGATCCGGCCCTGTTCACTGAAGCCAAGCAGCAGAGGCTGTTAGACAGACTGCGGCAGCTCGGCCCGCTCAAGCACTCTTTTCAGGTCTGTAACCCTGTGGTGTCGATATAAACAGGTGGGTGCTCAAGTGGACTCCCCGGCCAACTGCTCAGTGAATTCGCTGGCGGGTTTTGGCTTGCTGAAGTGATAGCCCTGCAGATAGTCACAGCCAATATCGTCAAGGAACTTGGCCTGCTCAGCGGTTTCGACTCCCTCCGCGATCAGTTTCAGCTCCAGGCTTTGGGCGATGGCGACGATCGCCTCCACCAGCGAGGCATCCTCCTGGTCATCGGGCAGTGTCGCTGACAAAAGCGCGGTCGATCTTCAGGACATCCACCGGGAAACGCTTTAGATAACTGAGCGAAGAGTAACCGGTGCCGAAGTCGTCGATCGCCAGCGCCACTCCTAGTGCCTTGAACGACTCCAGCCAGGTGACTGTCTCTTCGGTTATCCTACCATCAACAGTGCTCTCCGGTCATCTCCAGGGTCAGCAGGCTGCTGTCGAGGCCGGTCTCCTGCAGGATCAATTCGAGTAGTTTGGCGGAGAGCCCCAGCTCCCGCTGGCGGCTGGAGATATTGACCGCGATCTTCAAGCCCGGCTGCTGGGCCTGCCAGAGTGCTGCCTGGCGGCAGGCGGTGCTCATTACCCATACGCCGATCGGGCCGATCAGCCCGGTCTCTTCAGCCAGAGGGATGAACTGGTCGGGTGGGATCAGCCCCTGATCGGGATGGTGCCAGCGCAGTAGCGCCTCCATGCTGACGAGCCTGCCATCTGTGGCACTCACCACCGGCTGATAGTGCAGCTCCAGCTCATTCCGCTCCGGGGCTCCGCGTAGATCCTGTTCCAGATGCTGACGGATGCTGACCTGCTCCTGCATCGCAGTGGTGAAGAACTGGTAGCGGTTGCGGCTGGTCTCCTTGGCGCGATACATCGCCATGTCGGCGTTGCGCAGCAGGGTGTCGGAGTCGCTGGCATCATCGGGAAACAGGGTGATGCCGATGCTGGCGCCGATGATGACCTCACGACCGGCCAGCAGAAAGTAGCGGGAGAGCTTTTCGATGACCTTGTCGGCAATCTGGGCGGCATCGTCGGCCCCGGAGATGTCCTGCAGCAGAATGATAAACTCGTCACCGCCGAAGCGCGCCACCGTGTCGCTCTCCCGCACGCAGGATTTCAGACGTTCAGCGGCATGTTGCAGCAGTTCATCGCCCATGACATGGCCAAAGGTGTCGTTGACGATCTTGAACTGGTCCAGGTCGACGAACAGCAGTGCCAGTTCCCACGCTTCACGTTCGGCCGAATTGATGGCATGGGTGAGTCGGTCGAGCAGCAGCGAGCGGTTGGGCAGACCGGTGAGGGCGTCGTAGTTGGCCTGAAAGCGGATCTGCTGTTCGCTCTCCTTGCGTCTGGTTGATGTCGGAGAAGACGGCGATGTATTCCGAGACCGTTCCGTGTTCAGTACGGATGGCGGCGACCGAGAGCCACTTCTGGGTAGATGCTGCCATCCTTGCGCCGGTTCCAGACTTCTCCCGACCAGGATCCCTGCTGTTTGACCGAGACCCACATCGCCTTGTAGAACGCCTGGTCGTGGCGGCCTGAGGCTGAGCAGGCGCGGGTTTCGCCCGATGACCTCTTCTGCTTGATAGCCGGTGATACGGGTAAATGCCGGGTTGACGGTCTTGATGCGGTTGTCGGCATCGGTGACCATGATGCCTTCTGTGGTGGTTTCGAAGACCGTGGCATTCATGCGCAACTGCTCTTCAGCGCGTTTTTGGGCGGTGATGTCCTCTTTGACGGCGATGAAGTGGGTGATCTCGCCCCCCTCGTTACGTAGTGGAGAGATTGACGCGGACTCCCAATAAATCGTGCCGTCCTTGCGTTTGTTGTGGAAGGCGCCACGCCACTCCCGACCGGCTTTGATGGTCTCCCAGAGCTCTTTGTAATCCTCGCGGGATTTGTCACCGCTCTTGAGTATTCTCGGGTTCTTTCCGATCGCCTCCTCAGAGGAGTAGCCGGATATCTGCTCGAACTTGGGGTTGACGTACTCGATGGTGCCCTCGGTATCGGTGATCAGGACCGATGCCGGGCTCTGCTCCAGGGCGCGGCTCAGCTTACGCAGCTCCAGCTCAGCCCTTTTCGTTTCTGTGATGTCGTGTGCTGTACACAGACTAGCCCCCCCTCCGAGGTGGGATTGTTGCTCGCCAGATACCATTTTCCCTGTATCCAGGCGCTCCATAGAAGAGATGGAGCGGCAGCTGTTCATGGATGGGCTGGCCATCCATATCGGCCTGTTGTAACTGCGAGCCGTTCTGCTCCTGGATGGTGGTTAGTGCCAGACCTTGGGTGAGCTGTTTGCCAAGCCAGGGGTAGAACATACGGTAGCGTTGATTGTGCAGCACCAGTCGTCCTTTAGCATCGAACAGGGCGAATGCCTCGGAGAGACTCTCGACGCCATCGTGCAGATGCTTCAGCGCGGTCTCTGCGGTCAGCCCCGGGCCCCNGTTCAAGTTTGCTCAGCAGCCACCACAGGCTGGTCAGTAGCACGGTTAGCGCCAGCGCCAGCAGCATGCTGATCTGCTGAGTGTGTTGCCGGTCGCCGGTGCGATGTAGTTCATAGACATCGTGCAGATAGTCAAAGCGCTGCTGAGTCTGGATGGCGATGAAGCGTTGTTTCAAACGGTTGAGTCGTGACAATCCCTTGAGGATGGCTCGCATGTGAAACAGAATGTTGCGCAGGACTTTCTGCGGCTCCCCTTGGGCTTCTGTCTGCTGTTGCAGCCTGTCGATCTGCTGCTCGATCTGCTGTAGCCGGGTCGTGCTAGAGATGAGGTAGTAGATGTAGAGCTGATTGAGCAGCTGCAGAACCTCCTGGTAGTGCTTGCTATTGGTGGCCTCCAAGCCTTTGGCCGCCAGCGGCAGATAGTGAATGCCGTTGCGCACCACGGCGGCCTCTGACTTGATACGCTCAAGTAGTTGCAGCTTCTCTTGCATCGACTCCCAATAGGCGTCGAGGGCACCATCCACCAGCTGATCCATGCTGCCGTAGAAGCCTTTCGATGGTGACCCGAGTCTCTCCTTGAGGCGGCGCAGTCGGTTGGTGGTCTCCACCAGGGGATCATACTGAACCAACAGGAAGGAGGTGATCCGCAAAACATCCCGATCGAGACGGGCATCGAGCTCCTTCAATTCCAGCAGCATATTAGATTGCTGAGCATGCTGCTGGGCGCCGCCGTTCCAGCTGGCGGCATAGAAGATAAGGATGCTTGCGATGAT
>AASF01001925.1 GCA_000168735.1 Candidatus Endoriftia persephone str. Hot96_1+Hot96_2
GAAGAGCAGAGTGGCAGTGAAGGTGGTGCAAATTTGCCGGCGGTGAATGGCCCGGAGGATGAGGATGATGCCGAAACGGTCAGCCTGGATGCGATTCTTGATGTGCCGGTGATCAGCTCTTTCTGAACCGCTGGAAGCTCGGCATCACCGATCTCCACACCCAGGTCGCCGCGCGCCACCATGATCGCATCCGAGGCCTCGATGATCTCTTCTATGACATCCAGGCGCTTCGGCCCGCTCGATCTTGGCGACAATACCCCCGTCACCACCGGCCTCCTCCAGCAGGCGACGTGCCTCGGCGCACGTCATCCGCGCAGCGCACGAAAGAGACGGCTAGATAATCCGCATCGATCTCGGCAGCGAACTTGATGTCTTGCTTGTCTTTCTCGGTGAGGGCCGGTGCAGAGAGACCGCCACCCTGCTTGTTGATGCCCTTATTGTTGGAGAGCTTACCACCGACCACCACCTTACAGTGGACCTGCTTGCCCTCCACTTCGGCGATCCAGAGCACAATGGCCCCATCATCCAGCAGCAGGGTATCGCCGCGAGCGACGTCGTTGATCAGATCCGGATAGGTCAGACCAACACGCTCATCATCGCCATCGGTGAGTGGGCATTCGGCATCGAGGATGAACGCGCCATCCTCTTCCAGCATCACGAAGTCGGATTTGAAGCGCCCGATACGTATTTTCGGTCCCTGCAGGTCGCACAGCACACCGACCTGACGGCCACTGGCGCGGGAACGATCACGGATGCGCTCAGCACGCTCACGCTGCTGATCATGAGGATCATGGGAGAGGTTGAGGCGAACCACATCCACCCCGGCATGGATTAGTTTGTCCATTACCTTGGGGTCGTCTGTGGCCGGGCCCAGGGTTGCAACGATCTTTGTACGTCTTGGCATATTTAACTCAGTTGTAGGAGCGTCGCCCCTTGGCGCGAAGAAGTAGTATAAATCGCGGCGCAAGGCGCCGCTCCTACCAGAGATCAGCCCTTGGCACACTCTTCAAGCATCGCCACAGCAGGCAGGGTCTTGCCTTCAAGATACTCGAGGAAGGCGCCGCCGGCGGTAGAGATATAGGTGACTTTATCGTAGATGTCATATTTCTGGATAGCGGCAATCGTGTCGCCGCCACCAGCCAAACTGAAGCAGTCGGAATCGGCAATGGCCATGGCGACAGTCTTGGTACCCTCACCAAACTGATCGAACTCAAACACACCCACGGGGCCATTCCACACCACGGTGCCTGCCTTGGCGATGATGTCGGCCAGCTCCTTGGCGGAGTCGGGGCCAATATCGAAGATCATGTCGTCGTCTTCCACATCCCCTGCTGCTTTCAACACAGCCGGCTCGGCTTCCGCAAAATTCTTACCGCAGACCACATCGGTGGCGATCGGGATATTGGCACCACGGGCCGTCATCTTCTCCACCAGGGCCCTTGGCGGTATCAACCAGGTCGTCTTCACAAAGAGACTTACCGACATTGTTGCCCATCGCCCTTGAGGAAGGTGTTGGCGATACCACCACCGACCACTAGCTGATCAACCTTCTCAGAGAGGGCCTCCAGCACCGTCAACTTGGTGGAGACTTTGGAGCCACCAACAATGGCGACCATCGGGCGGGCCGGATTGGCCAGCGCCTTAGCCAGGTTATCCAATTCGCTGGCCAGCAGCAGGCCGGCGCAAGCGGTGGGGGCGAATTTGCCGACACCGTGGGTAGAGGCCTGGGCGCGGTGGGCGGTACCGAAGGCATCCATCACGAAGACGTCGCACAGAGCTGCGTACTTCTTAGCCAGCTCTTCGTTGTCCTTCTTCTCACCGGCGTTGAAACGCACGTTCTCAAACAGCACGACTTCGCCGTCCGCCACTTCAGGGGTGTTCTCCAGATAATCCTTCACCAGGCGCACGCTTGTGCCCAGCTTAGCAGACATGTCTTCAGCGATCGGCTGCATGGAGTTTTCATCGTCGGCCTTGCCCTCTTCCGGACGCCCACGGTGCGACATAACCTGCACCTTGGCACCAGCCTTGACACAGTGTTCGATAGTCGGCATAGAGGCAGTGATGCGGGCGTCGGAGGTGACCTTGCCGTCTTTGACAGGAACGTTCAGGTCAGCACGGATAAGAACGCGCTTGCCGGCAAGATCCGAGATCGGTGAGCTTGATGAAAGCCATGATCAACTCCTTCATAAGTGTTCTAAAAGATATGACTTGTTTGGTAAACCACCTCTCAGCCGAGAAGTCGCTTAACGAACAGCCAGCGTAGGCTGGGTCGAGTGAACGAAATCCCGGCAACAACAATCTGTTGGGGTTCGCCATGCTCAACCCAACACTACCGGGCTAGCAGCAAATTGTGTACCTACTGCTAGCCGAAGGCTGGACAAGGCTATCAGTTACGCCGATACGTGCTTCACAAAGCGCAGCATGTTGCAGGTGTAGCCGTACTCGTTGTCATACCAGGAAACCACCTTGATGAAGGTGCCATCCAGTGCGATGCCAGCACCTGCATCGAAGATGGACGAGTTACCGCATCCGCGGAAGTCGGTGGAAACAACCTTCTCGTCGGTGTAACCCAGAGTCTCGCTCATCGGACCGGATTCGGAGGCTTCCTTCATGGCCGCACAGATGTCGTCGTAAGACGCATCTTTTTCCAGCTCAACAGTCAGGTCGACTACAGAAACATCAGAGGTCGGTACGCGGAAGGCCATACCGGTCAGTTTGCCGTTCAGCTCAGGCAGTACAACACCCACAGCTTTGGCAGCACCAGTGGAAGACGGGATGATGTTTTCCAGGATACCACGGCCACCACGCCAATCTTTCATGGAAGGACCGTCAACGGTCTTCTGGGTAGCGGTTGCAGCGTGAACGGTGGTCATCAGGCCACGCTTGATGCCCCACTTGTCGTTCAGGACCTTGGCGACAGGTGCCAGGCAGTTGGTGGTGCAGGAAGCCGCGGAAACGATGGCCTGGCCTTCGTAGGTCTCGTGGTTAACACCGTGTACAAACATGGGGGTGCCGTCTTTGGAAGGCGCAGACATGACAACCTTCTTGGCGCCTGCGTCGATGTGCTTCTGGCAGGTCTCTTCGGTCAGGAAGAAGCCAGTGCACTCGATAACCAGATCGGCGCCGATGTCGCCCCAGGCCAAGTTGGCCGGATCACGCTCAGCGGTCAAACGGATGTTCTTACCGTTAACAAGCAGGTTGCTGCCGTCTACAGCGATGTCGCCATCGAAGTTACCATGTACGGAGTCGTACTTCAGCATGTATGCGAGGTAGTCAGCGTCCAGCAGGTCGTTGATACCAACGACTTCGATGTCACCAGCGAAATCCTTAGCGATTGCGCGGAAAGCCATGCGGCCGATACGACCGAAACCATTAATACCTACTTTGATAGTCATGTTTGATTCTCCGTTAAAACGTAATATTTTGTCGTTAATTGATCTGCTTAACGGACGCCTCGCGGCGTCCGTTGCAATGCCTTAGGCGGAAACTTCGTTGATCGCTGCGACAACGTTTTCCACGGTGAAGCCGAACTCTTTGAAGAGCTGACCCGCCGGTGCGGACTCACCGAAGCGATCAACACCGATCACCTTGCCGTTCAAACCGACATATTTGTACCAGCTATCAGTGACCGCGGCCTCGACTGCCACGCGGGCGGTGCAGGCAGCCGGCAGCACGGACTCTTTATAATCCGCGTCCTGGGCATCGAAGGCGTTGGTGCAGGGCATGGAGACCACACGCACCTTCTTGTCGGACTCGGCCGCAGCTTTGACCGCCAGATCGACTTCAGAACCAGTGGCGATGACGATCACATCTGGAGTACCGTCGCAGTCGACCAGCACGTAGCCGCCCTTGGCGATGTCGGCGATCTGCGCGTCGTTACGTTTCTGGTGCTGCAGGTTCTGACGGGAGAAGATCAGGGTGGAGGGGCCGTCCTTCTTCTCTACCGCGCACTTCCAGGCCACTGCGGTCTCGACCGCATCGGCAGGACGCCAGGTATTCATATTGGGGATCATACGCAGGGTCGGAATCTGCTCGACTGGCTGATGGGTCGGGCCGTCCTCACCCAGTCCGATGGAGTCGTGAGTGTAGACGAAGATCGACTGAATCTTCATCAGCGCCGCCATGCGCAGGGCATTGCGAGCGTACTCGGAGAACATCAGGAAGGTGGCGCCATAGGGGATAAACCGCCGTGCAAAGTGGCACCGTTCATGATGGCGGACATACCGAA
>AASF01001924.1 GCA_000168735.1 Candidatus Endoriftia persephone str. Hot96_1+Hot96_2
AATCGCCCTTGATCAGGAGCGGCGTATCAGTGATGTGATGGGGGGCGAGTTCCTGAAGAATGCCTTGCATATCGAACATGAGTGTGCTGTCGCTGCGCCTCTCCGGCTGGGTGGCCCTGGCCGAGCTTCTCCCGCAGACAGGCTGACATGCAGTTTTTCTACGTCAATAACCGCATGGTGAGAGACAAGCTGGTGACTCATGCAATCCGCCAAGCGTTTCAGGATGTGCTCTACCACGGTCGCCATCCGGCCTATGTGCTGTTCCTCGAGATCGATCCGAGCAAGGTCGACGTCAATGTACATCCGACTAAGCATGAGGTGCGGTTTCGTGAGGGTCGCCTGGTGCACGACTTTCTGTTTCGCGGTCTGCACCATGCCTTGTCAGAGACCCGTCCCGGTGGCGGCCAGCCATCCCCGGAGGAGATGCAGACACCACTCCCGGAGGCGCCCCGCGAGCCGGCTTTGGAACAGCAGCGACTGACGATGGATACGCCGTCGGCAGCAGCTGCCTCCACCGCCTGGCGGGTGCAGGAACGTCCCAGCTCTTATCAGGCTAGCTTTCGCGCCCAGCAACCGGCGCAGAGTCCCGGGCCGGCAGCCGGCGAGAATGATGCATCGCAGCCGCTCGGTTATGCCCTGGCCCAGGTGGGCGGCGTCTACATTCTTGCAGAGAACCAGCAGGGGCTGGTGTTGGTCGACATGCATGCCGCCCATGAGCGGATCACCTACGAGCGCTTCAAACGCAGCTATGCGGGGCAGGGTGTGACCGGCCAGCCGCTGTTGGTGCCGATCTCGCTCAACCTGAGCAGTCGTGAGGTTGATTTGGCCGAGGCCCACAGCGAGCTGCTACGCGAGGTGGGTATCGAACTTAGCCGGCTAGGCAAAGAGTCGCTGGCGGTGCGGGGCATTCCGGCCCTGCTGCAGGGCGCAGATGCGGAGCAGCTGGTGCGGGATGTGATCACCGACCTGGTGGAGTTCGGTGAGAGCCGGCGGGTGCAGGAGGAGATCGACAAGATGTTGGCTGACCATGGCATGTCATGGTTCGGTGCGGGCCAATCGCCGCCTGAACCTGGGAGGAGATGAACAGTCTGTTGCTGGGATATGGAGCGAACCGAGCGGGGCCGACCAGTGTAACCACGGTCGGCCGACCTGGGTGCAGCTGTCGAATGAGTGAGCGTCAGACAAGCTCCTTCAGTGGCGGGGGCGCAATAGTGATGGATCAAGTGCTGCCCGCCGGCGATCTTCCTGATGGGGCCAACTGCTTCGGGCAAGACCGAGCTGGCGGTGGAGCTGGTACAGCGGTTGCCGCTGGAGATCATCAGTGTCGACTCGGCGCTGGTCTACCGGGGCATGGATATAGGCACTGCCAAGCCTGATGCCGAGTTGCTGCAGCGGGCGCCGCATCGTCTGATCGATATTGTCGATCCGGTTGAGGTCTACTCCGCCGCCGCATTCCGCCAGGACGCGCTGCAAGCGATGGCCGAGATCACCGAGGCGGGCAATATCCCGCTGCTGGTGGGGGGCAGCATGCTCTATTTTCGTGCGCTCGAGCATGGCCTGGCAGAGCTACCTGCCGCCGACCCTGTGCTGCGTGCCCGACTGGATGCAGAGATGCGCGTCCTGGGTATCCAAAAACTGCATCAACGTCTGCAGCAGCTGGATGCGGTGAGTGCAGCGAAGATCCACCCCAATGATCCGCAACGTGTGCTGCGTGCCCTGGAGGTGATCTCGATCACCGGTAGGCCGCTGAGTGAACTGCAGGCGGAGCGGCAGGCAGAGCCACTGCCTTTCCGTCTGCTGAAACTGGTCAGGGCGCCGCGTGAGCGGGCACAGCTGCATCAGCGTATCGCGCTGGCGCTTTCAGCGCATGCTGGGAGGCGGGCTTTGAACCCAGGAGGTGGCCGGCCTAATTCGGACGCGGGGAATTCTGAGCCCGGAAAACCCTTCCCCCCGTCGATGCCGGCTCTGGTTCGGATATTTCGCCAGATGATCAAATATCTCCAGGGTGAGTGCAGCCGGGAGGAGATGATCGAACGGGGCATCATCGCCACCCGGCAACTGGCCAAACGCCAGTTTACCTGGCTGCGGGCCGACAAAGAGCTTATATGGCTCGATGAAGAGGTGCCTGATCTGCTGGGGCAGGCTCGGGAACTGATCGTGAATTTCATCGATCACGGAGCTAACTGAGCCGATTACCTCGCTATTATTCCGGAGACAATTTGCCGACTGCCCGTTGGTCTCTGTGCTACAATTCCGACAGTACTGGGGGGTGATTTCAATGAATTCACTCAAAATCGAGCGTCCCGGTTAAGTGAACAAAGACAATAAGGAGTACTTCAATGTCTAAAGGGCAGAGCTTACAAGACCCTTTTTTGAACGCGTTGCGAAAGGAGCGGATTCCGGTTTCGATCTTCCTCGTGAATGGAATCAAGCTTCAGGGGCAGATTGAATCTTTTGACCAGTTTGTTGTGTTGTTGAAAAACAGCGTAAGCCAGATGGTTTACAAACATGCAATCTCCACTGTGGTGCCGGCGCGCAATGTTCGCCTGCCACACAACGATACATCGGCGGATAGTGCTCCGGATTCTTCCGGCGGTAACTTCTGAGCCGATCATTCATAGCTTGCGCGCCATTGGGTCGGGACATGTCTGTTCTGGCTTGGGCGCGAATTTCTTTATTCCCTCCCCCAACTCTTGCCAATCCTTAAATGTTTGAACGACCCAAATCGGGTGAACGGGCGATCCTGGTACATCTCGACCTAGGGCGTGTCAGCGAACCCGGAAGAGATCGAGGAATTTTCCGATCTCGCTCTCTCCGCTGGTGCACAGCCGGTTGCGATGGTGGGGGGCAGCCGCTCCCATCCCGACCCACGGGCTGGTTTGGGTCGGACGCTGTGTAAGAAAAGCGAGGAAATTCGCCAGCAGGTGGAGGCGGAAGCGGCTGAACTGGTGATCTTCGATCATACTCTGTCGCCGAGTCAGGAGCGCAATCTGGAGCGCGAGTTCAAATGCCGGGTGATCGACCGCACCGGACTGATCCCTCGATATCTTCGCCCAGCGCGCCCGCTCCTTCGAGGGCAAACTCCAAAGTCGAACTGGCGCAGCTGCGCCATCTCTCCCACCGGCTGGTGCGGGGCTGGACACAC
>AASF01001923.1 GCA_000168735.1 Candidatus Endoriftia persephone str. Hot96_1+Hot96_2
GGCGAATGAATTAGCGGCGCGAATTTACCTGATCATCATCAAGAAAGAAAGAGAATTAATTTCACGGAAAAGAACATCAGCTTCGATCGAGACTGAAAACAAGGAAGAATAAATGGCGTTGCGAATCCTGTGTACGCAAAAAACAAAAGGAATAGTTTCCCCCTAATTTTATTTGCTTACTTGTTTCCTTTGACCTCCATGCCACCACCATGGCGGCGATGACCGGCCCTTTGGGGACCTGGACTGACCTATACCGACAGTTCCACGCCGGTCATCCGTCAAGGGCCGCCCAGGGGGCAGCAGCCCAATACCATGATCTACATGCCACCGGGCAGCATTGCCCGTGGCAGCAAGTTCGGGAAGTTTGCCTACGAACACGGCTTCATTTGTGTCGGTCCTCCGGTTGACGGGCCGAGGCAGTTCCACTCCTGCCTGAACGATGCTGGCCTCACCTGGGAACACCCAAAATGCCGGTGGCACTGGCGGCCCGGACGACCGTGAGGTGCGTGAGCACGCCGTTGCTCTGGGTTCCGACTTCGAGGAAATGGCGGAGCTGATCGCGCCGGAAGCGATCCCCAACACGGTGTTGGTAACCGGACCTTCTCGCAACGGCGGGATGCGCACTGCCTACATCCGCAGCAACGGTATCAATGAGTTGGGTCCGGATGACCCCTTCTACCTGGTGGGTTTTAAGGAGATCGGCTTCTGGAGCGAGGCCCGCAATATGGACAACTGGAGTCGAGGTGATCCGAATCTGTTCGAGATCCGCGACCTCGCCTACATCTGGCACATGCACAATCCGACCTCGATCTGGGGCAGTATGACGGTGCCTAACTACCGGCTGATCTGGATCACTGTCGGCCCTAGTAACTACGGGCCGTTCATCCCGTTCAGCATTGATGATCCCTACATCCATGAAGCCTTTCAGGATGGCAGCTACGAAAAATCGATCATCAGCAACCCCTACAGCCATGCCGAAATCGCGGCCATCGAAGACGCGATCATGGCCGCCGACGGCAATGTCAAAGGTGACATCCGGGAGATCCAGCGGCGCATCGTGGAGCGGCTGGAGATCACCCCAT
Source organism: Candidatus Endoriftia persephone str. Hot96_1+Hot96_2 (assembly GCA_000168735.1). Lineage (GTDB taxonomy): Bacteria > Pseudomonadota > Gammaproteobacteria > Chromatiales > Chromatiaceae > Endoriftia > Endoriftia persephonae. The sequence continues at coordinate 1,083 of AASF01001923.1, forward strand.
GCCGGTGTTGGTGTTACCACCAACAGTTTGCCCGATGGGGATACCCAGTCAGCCCTACAGCACCACACTCACCGCCTATGGTCAGGCGGTCCCTTTTACCTGGCGTCTACTCTCCGGCACCCTGCCGAATGGCCTGACACTCTCAGCATCTGGCGTGATCAGTGGCACCCCGACCGGTAATGATTCGCAAAGCTTTACTGTTGAAGTCAGCGATGCGGATGGCAACAAGGCCACCAAAAGTCTGACTATCAGCGTCATCGATAGTGCCTCGATCCTCTTCGATGCTGATTTCGACAGCAATGAGGATGGTTTCAGCTATCTCGATGATGGGTTCCGTGGCACCAGCCAAGCCAGATATGCGAGCGGATCACGCCAGCCCCTCGGCAGGGCTTTGCCGGCAGTGGTGCGCTGGAAGTCAAACTCGGTGGCATCGATGCAGACGACATCTTTGGCATGTCGGGTGGCTGGCAGCGCAGTTTTACCCTGAGCGCACCTACCGAAGTTGAACTGAACTTCAGATACCGTCTTGATCACGCTGCCTTTTATGAGAGTGATGTAACTGAGCCAGGTGCTGTTCAGCCTCGACAAACGTACTGTTTGGAGTCAGCCCCAACGACTATGTCGCTGAGATCGTCGGCGATGGCAATGGTGGCTCGATCCAGACCACCAACTGGCAGACCTTCCAGATCAACCTCGGCACCCTGGCCCGCGGGCGAACACACCCTGATGATAGGTGCTTATAACAACAAAAAGACTGCCGCCAATGAGACTACCAGCGTCTATGTGGATGACCTACTGCTGCGTGTGGTCGGCGAGATCAATCAGGTTCCCAGTAGCCGTGCGCGGTGTGCTGATTACCCCCAGCTTGAGCGCCAGCGCCACTGACAGTCAGTTTCACTGGCAGCAACTCATCCGACTCCGATGGCAGCATCGCCTCCTACGCCTGGGACTTCGGGGATGGCAACAACTCAGGTTCGGCTGATCCAAGCCATACCTACACATCACAGGGTGTCTACACAGCTACCCTGACGGTGACCGACGATGGCGGTGCCAGCAGTAGTGCCAGTCTCACCATCACTGTCACCGAGACCCCCGACACAGAGGCCCCAAGTGTGCCCGAAGGGCTGATTGTCAGCGCCGAAGGCACTGACAAGATCAACCTCAGCTGGCAGCCTGCCAGCGATAATGTGGCGGTGACCGGTTATCGCATCTTTCGCGATGGGAATGAGCTTGCCACCACCAGCGAGACGAGTTATCAGGATAGTGGCCTGAGCGCGTCGACCAGTTACGAATACCGGGTCAGTGCATTTGATAACTGGGAGAATGAGAGTGACCCTAGCGATAGCGACTCAGGCA
>AASF01001922.1 GCA_000168735.1 Candidatus Endoriftia persephone str. Hot96_1+Hot96_2
CCCTTGATCCACTCAAGATCAGCGAGAGCCACGGCCGCCTCTATGGCCTCGGCAGCTGCGACATGAAAGGCTTCTTTGCGGTGGTGATCGAGGCGCTGAAGCAGGTCCCACTGGCAGCGGCTGAAGCAGCCGCTGACGATCATCGCCACCGCCGACGAAGAGAGCACCATGTGCGGTGCCAAGGCGCTGGTCGAGCTGCAATCGCCAGCTGGGACGCCACGCTATCATTGGCGAGCCTACCGGGCTCAAACCGGTGCGCATGCACAAGGGGATCTCGATGGAGTCTTGTGCGCCTCACCGGCCGCTCCGGCCACTCCAGCGACCCAGCCCTGGGGGGTCAACGCCCTGGAGGGGATGCACAAAAGTGATCGGCGAGGTGATGGCCTGGCGCAAGCGAGTTACAGCAGCGCTACTCACAACCCCGGCTTCGCCGTGCCGGTGCCCACTCTCAACCTGGGCCACATCCACGGCGGCGACAACCCCAACCGCATCTGCGGCCAATGTGAACTGCAGTTCGATCTGCGCCCGCTGCCCGGCATGCAACTTGGTGAACTGCGCGACGAGTTGTCGCAGCGGCTGGAGCGGCTGCTCGCCGGCAGCGAGCTGCAGTGGCAGCTCGAGCCGGTGTTCGACGGCATCCCTGCGCTGGAGACCCCGGCCCAGGCGGCCATAGTCCGGGCGGTGGAGAGCCTGACGGGGCAAAGCGCCGGCGCAGTCGCCTTCGGCACCGAGGGCCCCTATCTCAACAGCATGGGCATGGAAACAGTGATCTGCGGCCCCGGTCATATCGCTCAGGCACACCAGCCGGATGAGTATCTGCCGCTTGAACATATCGCCCCAGCGATCAAACTGATAGAGTCGCTGATCGGAAGATTCTGTTTATAGACAAGCTGTTACGCCAATGGCCGAGAGATCCCCACAATCAGACCCCTTTATCGCCTGGTTCCGCGGCTCCTCCCCTTATATCCATGCCCACCGGGGTCGCACCTTTGTCATCAGCTTCGGCGGCGAGGCGGTGGCCAGTAGCGGCTTTGCCGATCTGATCCACGACATCGCCCTGCTGCACGGGCTGGGTATCCGTCTGGTGCTGGTGCACGGCGCCCGCCCGCAGATCGAACAGCGGCTGCAGGCGCAAGGTACCCAGCTGCACTACATCAACGGCCTACGGGTCACTGACGATGCGGCGCTGACCTGTGTCAAGGAGGCCGCCGGGACAGTGCGGGTGGAGATCGAGGCATTGCTTTCGATGGGGCTGGCCAACTCACCGATGGCCGGGGCTCGCATCTGCGCCGCCTCTGGCAACTTCGTCACCGCCCGGCCGATCGGGGTGCGCGACGGAGTCGACTACTGCCACACCGGCGAGGTGCGGCGGGTCGATGCGGAGGCAATCCAGCAGCGCCTCAACAGCGGCGCCATCGCCATCGTACCACCGATCGGCTACTCCCCCACCGGCGAGGTGTTTAACCTGAGCGCCGCCGACGTGGCCGCCTCGGTGGCCATCGCCCTAGGCGCCGACAAGCTGATCAGCCTGGTGGAGGGCCAGGGGCTGAGTGATACCGACGGCAGAGCAATCACCCATGCGATCCCGCGGCAGATCGACACCCTGCTGGCGCAACAGGGGCCGCTGGCGGAGGATCTCTGCCAACACCTGCGGGGAGCGGTGAGCGCCTGTCGCAGCGGGGTCAAACGCATCCATCTGCTTGGAGCAGGCAGCTCGACGGCGCGCTACTGAAAGAGCTTTTCACCCGCGACGGCGTGGGCCCCCTGATCACCGCGAAACCCTACGAGACGACCCGTACCGCCCAGATCGACGATGTCGGCGGCCTGCTCGAGTTGATCGAGCCACTGGAGTGCCAACGGCACTCTGGTGCGGCGCTCGCGGGAGCTGCTGGAGACCGAGATCGACCACTTTACCGTGATGGAGCGAGACGGCATGATCGTCGCCTGCGCCGCGCTCTACCCCTATCCGAAGGAATCGATGGCGGAACTGGCCCTGCGTCGTGGTACACCCCGACTACCGGGACGGCGGTCGCGGCGATCGGCTGCTCGAACAGATGGAGAAAATGGCAGCGGCGCAAAATATCCATCAACTTTTCATCCTCACCACCCGGACCGCCCACTGGTTCCGCGAGCGGGGCTTCGAGGCGGCCGAGATCCAGACACTGCCGATGCAGCGTCAGGCGCTCTACAATTATCAGCGCAACGCCAAGGTCTTCATTAAACCGCTAACCGGCTGTTAAATGGATTTACATTCACATTCTGCTTCGCAACCAGCCGAATAAAAACGCCCAGGCTCCATCAATCACCATGGCTACCTGCAGATTCAATCGATTAAAAAGCGTGATCCTGCCACTGTTCATCCTGATGGTGTCCGGCACCCCCTGCTATCGGGTCTGACCGCAACGAACCGATCCGCCCTCTACCCCTAACGATCGATCTGAATCCCGACAAGGTCGCGCTGGGGGATCTCCTGTTCCACGACACACGCCTCTCCGGCAACAACACCATCAGCTGCGCCCACTGCCACAACCTGGCTACCGGCGGCAGCGACCATCGCGCCACATCTTCCGGCATCAACGGTCAGCTGGGCGGGATCAAGGCCCCCACGGTCTTCAACAGCGGCTTCCACTTTGTCCAGTTCTGGGATGGGCGCGCCGCTACTTTGGAGGAGCAGATAGAGGGACCGGTGCACAATCCGCTGGAGATGGGTAGCAGCTGGCCGAATGTGATCAAAAAACTGCAGGCCGACCCCAAACTATCGCGCACCTTCAAGAAGAGCTACCCCGACGGCATCACCTCAGCCAACATCAAAGATGCCATTGCCACCTTTGAACGCTCGCTGATCACCTTCAACTCCCGCTTCGACCAGTGGCTACGCGGTGACGAGAAGGCATTGAGTGAACATGAGTTACAAGGCTATCTGCTGTTCAAAGACTACGGCTGCATCAGCTGCCACCAAGGCATGAACGTCGGCGGTAACATGTATGGCTACATGGGGGCGATGGGGGACTACTTTGCCGACCGCGGCACACCACTTACCCAGGCAGACATGGGGCGTTTCAATATCACCGGCCTGGAGGAGGACAAACACCTGTTCCGGGTGCCCTGTCTGCGGCTGACAGCGATCAACCCACCCTATTTCCATGATGGCAGCGCCAAGACTCCTGGAGGAGGCGGTCAGGATCATGGGGCTCTACCAGCTGGGTCGGGAGATCCCACCAAAGGATGTGCAGGCAATCGTTGCCTTTCTCCACACCCTGGTGGGCAACCACCCCAGGTTTGCACCCATGATGCCAGTTCGTCCTGCTTCACGCTGGATGCTGGCGGGCCTGCTGATC
>AASF01001921.1 GCA_000168735.1 Candidatus Endoriftia persephone str. Hot96_1+Hot96_2
GCCATCCCTTGATCGCTGGCGCGTAGTTCACCCGCAACTTCAACCCGTGCATCAGCAGCCAGGTTGAGACCGCTCAAACGCTCCCACATGGGGCTCTGCCACGCCTCAAGCAGCCACAGCAAGCGCTCCGCCTCGGTATAACCCGCCAACCGCACCCCCTCACCGGCAAAGCTGAATGAGTAGTTGGTCGGCTCATGGGCAGGAAAATCGATAACATAACGTCCGTTCATCGGGATCGAGCGGTAGCGCACATCGCCAAACAGCTCGAAATGGCCCGTCGCCCCGAGCCGACCGCTGACCGATGTGAGCTCTAGTCGATGCAAAACGCCATCTTCCAGATAGGACAGGAGTGAGTCGTCGATCTGAATCCGAGGAATCTCCGGCAACGAAGCACCGCTTGAGCTCCCACCAGACGCCCCAAACTGCCAGTTGTTGGCGTTATCTGTAGCACGTTCGAGCCGCAGATCGGCCCCCAGCAGACGCCCCTCGGCAACCTCAATGCGCCCCGCCAGCAGCGCCATGGGAGAGAGGCTGAGCTGCAACTCGCGGGCGCTGATCATCTCCGCACGAGAGGCCCCAGGCGGGGTTCATCAGCGCCACCTGCCGTGCCTGGCAGGGGCCGGTGGAAAGAGCGATTTGAGGCGCAACTCTCCGCGCAGGCTCCAGGCTTACGCCCCAAGGCATCTGAAATCAGTGCGGCCAACCGGTCCTTGTGTGGCTCAAGCCAGAGCGGCAAGCTCGCAGCCGCCAGGCCCAGCGTCAGCAACACCACGGCCAGTGCAACAATGCCAAACTTCAATCCTGGGAATCGCATTATCATCCTGATGAATTTTGCACACTATGATTTAAGTAATCAGCTTGGCTGCCGATAGAGGCTAAAGCTTGCCATCCCAATGCAGGCGGAACAACGTCACACCACGCGATTTTAGGGGAGACAACAGCAGTGCTTCAGATGCATTATTCATCCACTGCGGCAGGATGTGATCATCAAGGGACCCCCATGAAAGGGAACAGACGGCAACCAATGCTCCCAAATCAGCGCCACGCAGCGCACCGGATGCTCACGGCAATATTGCTGCTGGTAGTCGCGCTGCCTGCTGCGGCGCACACCCCAACTGGATCTGCACGAAAGCCCCAACTTCACCCCCGCACCGCCGATTGGCCCCAGCGATCGCACCACCGGCGCGTTCAGGATCCCGCTCAACGCCTCGATGCGGCTGGGCGACAAAACGGGCTGGGAACTCGAGGTCACCAAGCCGTCCACCATCGGCCTCTACGATTTCAAATTCGACGACATCTCTCTACCCAACCTGCCCGACCAAGTTGAGACGGTTGGCCGCCTGCCCGGGCTGCACCTACACTTGCCCGCATCGGAGCAGTGGATACTGACCCCCTTTGTCGACATCGGCACTCGGCAAGGCCCGGCGACGGCAAGGCAGGTTGCCTGGATCTACTCCACTGGCATGGAGAGCCGCTACGCCTTTGACTGGGGCAAATCACGACCTGCTGCTCGGCAACCGGGTACGCTATTCCGGCTACGCCCTGGACGACAACAGTCAGTCCGAACGATTTCTCTCGTTCGAAACCCAGCTCGACATCCATCTCCCCAAACAGAGCAACATCTTTGGCTGGAACGCCGACCTCAACATCTACGGTCTCAACCAGCTCTACATCAACGGCTCAGAGTTCACCTCACTGCAGCAAGAGAAGCAGGAGATCACCGCTCTGTGGGAGACAGGCCTTAGTGTAGACCTCTCCAACGGCGGCAAGAGCAGGCTTCTCTGGACTACCGCGTATCGGCCTGGGCTATCGTTTTGGCGAAGGTGTCAGCCTGTTCCGTCTGGTGCTCGACAAAGAATTTAAACCGGCGCGCCGATCT
>AASF01001920.1 GCA_000168735.1 Candidatus Endoriftia persephone str. Hot96_1+Hot96_2
CCCTGATCAACTTCTGGGCCAGCTGGTGCGGCCCTTGCCGGCAGGAGATGCCACTGCTGGAGGCGCTCTATCAGCGCTACCGGCCCCTCGGCTTCACCCTGCTCGGGGTCAATGTCGAACAGGAGAGCACCAAGGCACGCAAGCTGGCGAAGGAGCTGGGAGTGAGCTTTCCGATCCTGTTCGACAGTGACAACCAGGTCAGCAAAAACTATGAGGTGGCGGCGATGCCCCACCACCCTGCTAATCGATCGCGGACGGGCAATCAGCGCTTCATTCACCAAGGGCTATCAGCCCGGTTACGAAGAGGCCTATCAGGAGCAGATCCGGCTGCTGGTGGGGGAGTAGGCGATGCGAACGATGATTCTGTCGACCCTGGGCACTAGGCGCTGGCTGGCAGGCTGCACGGGTGGAACCCTGGGGTCAAACCCTACGAACGGGCCAGGCTGGCCGACCCGATTATGCAGTTCAGCCGCAACCCGGTGGCCAACAATTATATGCAGCATGTCTATCAGGCGCGCGAGGCGGCGCGCGGGGCCGAGGGCGGCCAGGGAGGCGGTTGTGGCTGTAATTGAGCGAATTCTATTTGGCACCACCCTGACGATGAGCCTGCCGCTGCTGGCGGCACAGCTACCGGAGGAGCGGGCGGATGCCATGTACCACCGCTACGACGGTGGCGGAGTGACGATCAGCGGTCCATCGATCCTGGCGCGCAAGCAGTTCGGCGAAAGCATTTCCGTCTCCGCCAACTACTATGTGGACGCCATCTCCAGCGCCTCGCGTCGATGTGGTGACCAGCGCTAGACCCTACAGCGAGGAGCGTACCGAGACCAGCGCCTCGATCGACTATCTGCACGGCAACTCACTGATGAACCTCGGCTATACCAACAGCGAGGAGAGCGACTACAGCGCCGACACCTTCCACTTCAGCATCAGTCAGGAGATGTTCGGCGATCTCACCAACGTCACCCTCGGTTACAGCCGAGGCAGCGACCAGGTGCGGCGCAACGGCGACCCCGGCTTCAGCGAGGATATCACCCGCAACAGCTTCACCCTGGGGCTGAGTCAGGTGGTCTCGGCCAACACCCTGTTTCGCCCTCACCTGGGAGACCATCGCCGACCAGGGCTATCTCAACAACCCCTACCGCTCGGTACGCTACCTCGACCCGGCCAACCCGCAGGGCTACAGCTACGAGCCCGAGATCTATCCCAAAAACCGCACCAGCAACGCACTGGCGGCACGACTGCGCTACCATCTGCCCTACCGGGCGGCGCTCTCCGGGGAGTACCGCTTCTTTACCGACACCTGGGGCATCAACGCCCACAACGCCGAGCTGGGCTATACCCAGCCAATCCAGGACCGTTGGACCTTCGACCTCAGCTATCGCTACTACACTCAGAGCGCGGCGGATTTCTACAGCGACCTGTTTCCGCTCGCCCAAGCGCAGAACTACATGGCACGGGACAAGGAGCTGAGCAGCTTCAGCAGCCACTCGGTGGGACTGGGGGTGAGTTACAAACTGCTTCGTGACGACTGGAAGCTGGTCGACAGCGCCACTCTCAACTTCTCCTACAACTTCCTCTTCTTCGACTATCAGGACTTCCGTGACCTCAGCCAACCGGGGCCGGTGGGCGAAGAGCCGCTCTACGACTTCTCCGCCAATGTGCTGCGACTCTACCTCTCGATCTGGTATTGATATGACAAATCAGCACAGGAACGCTACCGGCTGCGCTTTCTAACACAATCCCGGGAAGGAGCTCACTCCTCCCCGAATCCCATCAGAAACTCGATGCGCTGAGTCATGCGGGCGATCTGTGGCCAGTCGTGGGAGACGATATCCTGGGAGTGGGCCAGATTGTTGCGCAACGACTCCAGATCTCTGAGGGCCTTTTTTGCCACCCGCCTCGAATCGAAGCCCATCCAGGCCAGCTGCACCTCATCCTTGATCAGGATCTGTGCCTTGTCAGAGAACTGCAGGCAATCGATCAGACGAGAGATCTGGCCGCGCCGCTGCCGCTCCTGCTGCATCTCTCTGGCCTTGTCGAGACGGCCATCGTTGAGCTGTGACTGCCACGACTCATCCGGGTAGCTCTCTTCGATGCGCTTCACCAGGTTGATCTCGATGATGGTGATCATGCCGAACAGCCACATGCGCACGATCGGTTTCTGGATATGCTCACGGATGATGATGCCCGAGGTACCGCCGATGATATTTACGAAACAGGAGGCGTGGCGGGTCAGCACATAGATCACGTCCGAGAGTGGCGCATCACCCCGCACCAGCTGTCCCCGCGAAAAACTGCGGCGGTAGTCACCGGCAGTAACCACGCTGCAGGTCATCCCGCAGGATATACCCCTCTACCACCCCATCTTCGCGCAGGCCGGCGACCGACCATCCCTTCGAAAGCATGATCTCGTGGGCCTTGATCGCCGAGGTATCGCTGTCGAAAGAACCGAGCGGCTCGGCAATGTCACTGGCGCTGAAAGACTCGGTGAAGAGGCGAAGCGCCCGCCACTGGTCAAAACTAGCATTCTGAGTGTGACGCGCAAACATCTCAGACTCATGGCGAGACGCCTCCTTCTCCGCGCCAAGCCGTTCCCGGCAACGGTTCCATACCTTGTGGGCGCGTTTCAACAGGGTCTCATTACTCTCCTGCAGAACTCGCAGCAGCGCCTCCATCTCAGCCAGATAGACCCGGGCAAAACGCGGGTCATGCCGACAAATATCGCGGCAGTTGTCGATCAGGTCGGCCAGTTTGACTGTCTTCGCCGACACCGAGGCACGCGCGATATGTTCCCGATCTAGAGCCTTGCGCAGCGCCCGGTTGCCGTCACCGGGGCGGCTCACATCGGTCAGCTCATCCACCAGTTGCGCCACCCCGGCACCAAACTCACGTTCGATATCACGATGCGTGGCGGGTGTATCCTCCACCGTATCGTGCAACCAGGCGGCCGCGATCATCTGCGGATCATCGCTGACCTCTTCCACCAATTCAGCAACCCGTTTCAGGTGCTCGTCATAGGGCTGGTTGGAATATTTGCGGCGTTGATCGATGCGCGCATGGGCCTGAGTGGGCATAGGCTCGGGCCTTTTCGACAAAGTCATTCATTAGGGAGCCTCTGATCAAGTCATAAACTCGTATCTTGCGCCTAGAGTATCCAACTTCTGCGTGGCAAATCTCGGCAACGGCTCCATGCGTTGCTCTACCTCCTGCATCCATGCAGTCGTTCGCAAGAGCCAGCTATCCCCGACAGGGATGTAGGGGAGGCGCGTGAGCAGGGAGCGGTAGCTTTACGGGCGATTTGCGCCTTGAATCTGAAAATTCTGAATCACAATCCACTTCGTCCAGACTTAATCAGAGGCTCTCTTAGTCAAACATAACCGGGCACTTCCACATAGCTGGCGATCACCCTATCCAGCAGCTCCGGCTCCACCGGGTTTGTTGAGAAAATCATCCATGCCCACCTCGCTACATTGCTGCAGCACATCTTCCGGAGCATTGGCGGTCAGCGCCAAAATCGGCAGATGCTCGGTCTCTGACTCCAGCTGCCGATAACGACGCGTCAATTCAAAACCGTCCATGCGCGGCATGCGCAGATCGACAAACGCCAGATGAAACTGCTCAGCCTGCAACAGCTCAAGCGCCTCCTGGCCGTCCCGAGCGATACAGACCCTGTGTCCTTTTTGCTGCAACAGGGTAAAGAGCACCTTGGCAGCGATGGCATTGTCCTCCGCTAGCAGGATCCGGATGCCACTCTCAGCCGCCCTCGCTCCAGCGAACGGCAGTGCCTGCTGCCTGCTGCATGACGATCCAGCATTGCCCCGCAACAACTCAAGCGCCACTTTGGCTAACTGGCCGGAGAGAAACGGCTTGAGCATGCTCTGTGAGATGCGCGACGGCAACTCGAGCAGGCGTCCACGATAGCCGACGTGGACGATCGGCACACTATCACGCGCAGAGTCGGTCGATTGCCTCGATGCTGCCCGGCAGGTCGATGCCTTCCAGCGAATCTGCCAACAGGACCAGGTCCCAATCCTGCTCTGCAAGCTCGCTGATCTCAGCCACGCTTGCCACCACCCCGCCCTTGCATCCCCAGCTCCTGTACCGCTGCCAGGTGGGCCTGCCGCGCAGCGGTGTTGGCCTCAATCAGCAGCAGATTGCGCCCTGCCAGCAGCGGTGATGCCACCCCCATGCGACCGCTCTGCGGAGGCAGCAGCGGCAACCTGACGGAGAAGCAGCTGCCTTGGCCCAGCTCACTGCTGACATCGATATGCCCCCCCATCAGACGACTCAGATCCCTGACGATGGTGGTTCCCAAGACCGGTGCCACCAAACCGGCGACTGCTGGAGGGGTCAGNCCCTGCCAGAACCAATTCCCGAATACCTGCTGCAGCTGTTGCTGATCCATGCCCCGATACCGCTGTCCTGCACCTCAATCAGTATATGAGGCTGC
>AASF01001919.1 GCA_000168735.1 Candidatus Endoriftia persephone str. Hot96_1+Hot96_2
GGGATCCGAAAAGCGAGGCTGGTCGAATCCTGGGAGGCCTCCAAGCCTACCTCCAAAGCATCGATGATGCCGTCGCCGTCTCGGTCACTGGGATGTTCAGGATCGCCCAACTCCTGGGCATCTGGGCACCCCATCCGCGTCGGAATCAGCATTCTCAGCGGCAGGATCGAGCCCCTGGCTGCTGCGCCTGCTCATCACTCAGGCCATCACCGTTGGCATCCGCTATCTCTGCCGAATTGACGGTAATCTTTAGATCCAGCGTGTTGCTAGCGCCAGCAGTGTCGCTCACCCTGACCTGCAGGGTCTCGCTGCCGACCTGACTGGCAGTGAAGCTCATCTGATTGGCATCGAGTTCGACCTTACCAAGACGACTCTCGGTAATGGTGAAGCTGTGTTCATCATCCAGATCAGCATCCCGGCACTACAAAGCGGATCCGGCGGCTCTCACCCTGTTTCAGTACCAGGCCGTTGATGCCTCGTTGCAGCAGCGGCCTGTCATTCACGGCCTTGATGCTGATTTTGACCGTAGCCACAGCACTCTCCAGCCTGCCATCGCTGACCTTGAAGCTGAAGCTGTCGCGGCCATTCAGATTAGCCTTCGGCGTGTAGCTGAACTCACCGCTGCTGCTATCGAGTCGCAGACTGCCCTTGTTGGGGTGACTCATCAGCCTGTAGCTGAGTGCATCCCCATCGGCATCGCTGGCTACCAAGGTGCCCTGAATCGCACCATCTTCATCTATTTCAAGCGATGCGGCTGAGGGCAAGCGGGGCATCGTTGACCGAGTTGATATGAATCTCAACCTGGGCGATCTCGGAATCGAGCTGCCCATCATTAACCTTGAAGCTGAAACTATCATCACCATTGGCATGCGCTGCCGGGGTATAGCTGAACTTGCCGGTGGCGCCATTGAGGCTCAGCACCCCTTTGGCAGGCTCAGCGACAAGAGTGTAGAGGAGCCTGTCTCCATCGGCGTCGCTGGCCTGCAGTCTGCCACTGGCCACACCATCCTCAACGAGATTCAACCTGGCGCCGCTCACTGTCGGGCGGTCGTTGATCGATCGGATATCGATACGGACAGTCGCGGGGCTGGAGTCCAGCATGCCGTCATTCACCTTGAAGCTAAAGCTGTCCGAAGCATGCAGGTTAGGCGACGGTGTGAAGGTGAATGCACCGCTCTGCTCATCCAGCGCAAGGTTGCCCGTGCTGGGTGGCGTCAGGATGATAAAGCGCAGTGGATCTCCATCGGGATCACTGGCAATCAGCGTGCCCACTAGCGGTCTGTCCTCATCGGCCAGTCAGGCTGGCGCTAGTGGCACTCGGCATATCGTTTTCGATACCGATCAGGATC
>AASF01001918.1 GCA_000168735.1 Candidatus Endoriftia persephone str. Hot96_1+Hot96_2
ATCGCCCTTAATTCATCAGCCACCACGCTGACAGCTGTGAGCATCTCAAAGTGTTGCTGCAACAGCTGGAGATGGGGGATGCGATGCGCCTAGTACATACGCTGCATGGGGTGGCGGGAAATATTGGTGCACGCCAGTTGGAACAGAGTGCGGGCAAACTGGAGAGCGCTATGCGGCAAGCCCGGGAGGATGAGCTGCCGTCACTGATTGAGGATTTTTGCCGACAGGCAGAGGTAGTGTTTGCCGGCTTGGGCCAGTTGATGCAGCAGGAGCGTGCCAGCCACAGAGAGGTGTTTGGTCTGCCCCAGGTGAGTGAGCCGGCGCTTACTGATGCGGAGTTAAGGTCGTTACTCGTTACGCTTAAGGAGCAGTTCACATCGGGTGATGCTGATGCGCGGGAGAGCGTCGAGCGACTGGTGAACGATGTGCGTCTCAAACGGGTGGACCTCGGGCAACAGACGAAAAGCCTGCGGGATGCTGTCATGAACTATGATTTTGACGAAGCTGCCGATATTTTCGGGCAGATAATAGAAGCGCTGGATATTTCGATAGACGAGGTCCTGGATGACGAGTGATACCGGATACAGCATTCTGGTGGTAGATGACGAGAGTTTCTACATCAATGTATTGGTCGATCTGCTCAGGGAACAGTACCGGGTGACTGTCGCCAAGAGCGGACAGCAGGCGCTCTCCCGCGTCAGCAGCGAGATTCCGCCAGACTTGATCCTGCTTGACATTCTGATGCCAGAGATGGATGGCTATGAAGTCTGTAAACCAGCTCAAAGCTGATCCGTGTACTGTCGATATTCCGGTGATCTTCCTCACCGTGAAGAGTGAAGTCGATGATGAGATCCGTGGTTTTCAGCTGGGGGCGGTGGATTACATTACCAAGCCCATGAGCCCGCCGCTTGTGCTGTCACGGGTCAAGACCCACTTGGCACTGAGTCAGACCCGGCGGATCCTGAAAAATCAGAACCAGCTGCTTGAAGAGCGGGTGAGGGAACGTACCCATGAGATCTCCCGTACCCAGGATGTAGCGATCTTCTGTCTGGCGTCACTGGCCCGAGACGCGGGACAACGAAACCGGAAACCATATTCGGCGTACCCAGCACTACATACAGTTGCTGGCCAACCATCTCAAAGCCTATCCGCGCTTCCAGAAAACCCTGAATAATGAGTATATCGACCTGCTTTTCAAATCGGCGCCGCTGCACGATATCGGCAAGGTGGGGGTGGCTGACAAGATCTTGTTGAAGCCGGGTAAACTCGATCCAGCTGAATGGGAGGAGATGAAACGTCATGCCCAGTATGGTTTCGATGCCTTGTTGAGAGCAGAGCAGGAGTTGGGCAGTACCGCTTTTCTGCAACTTGCCCGTGAGATCTGCCTGACCCACCATGAGAAATGGGATGGAACCGGCTACCCGAATGGCCTGATAGGTGAGGCGATCCCCCTGAGTGGACGTCTGATGGCGCTGGCGGATGTCTATGATGCTTTGATCACTTCCCGCGTTTACAAAGAAGCCTGTCTCCCATGAGACTGCGGTTGAGATGATCCGGGAGGAGAGAGGCCGCCATTTTGATCCCGAGGTGGTCAGAGCCTTTCTCGATTTGGAGGACTCCTTTCAGGCGGTCGCAAACCGATTCACCGAATGAGCGGTGTTCCCCTCCGGTCTCTCCGGCACGGACCGCAATGCACTGAAGCCTCTTCTGCACCGGCCATAAGACAATGATTTACCCTATCTTTTGCTTGAGTACTTCGGCGGCCTTCGGCCGCTGACTCTATTCCCTTCGTTTCCGCCGGCCCCGGTTGCTGATGGCCGCGTCATTTTTAAGCCTAAAGAATCGTTTTCCCGGGCCGATAGTCAGCGTGTAGCTGGTTGGTTGCCGTAGTGAACTCGCTCCGGGTTGTCGGCATTCCGCTCCAGGGAAAACCCACAAATACACACTCAGGAGAAAAGGCATGGCAAGCATTCTTGCAGTCGATGATTCCGCCTCCATGCGTCAGATGGTCTCTTTTACCCTTAAGGGTGGGGGTTATCAGGTGATTGAGGCGGTTGATGGCGTTGATGCATTGAGCAAAGCCAAAGGACAGTCGGTCAATCTAGTGATTACAGACGTCAATATGCCCAATATGGACGGCATTGCATTGATAAAAGAGTTGCGAGCGCTTCCTGCATACAAGTTTACCCCAATCCTGATGTTGACCACGGAGTCGAGTGGCGACAAAAGGG
>AASF01001917.1 GCA_000168735.1 Candidatus Endoriftia persephone str. Hot96_1+Hot96_2
GCGAATCGCCCTTGATCCTCTGGCATGAAAACGACCAGCCAGTCAGCGCCGATCCTGCTTACCTCCTGCGCCAGGATTTCAGCCGGCCCGTGTGGAAACTGGCTGCCGAGGTGATTACCGCGGAAGGCCGCCGCTGGTATGCCGAAACCCGCATCAACACCCGCGACTACGGCAATACGGATATTCCCCTGGGAGCCGTTCCCCGGATGACAGTGCCTCCACCCTGCTCCATCTGGACGGCAGCCTAGCGGACGCCAACGGGGTGATGGCCGACCTGACCTTATCGGGTAACGCCCGTTTTGATGACGGCGACTTGTACTGGATGCAGAATCCGGCGGGCTCCGCGTTGCGCTTCGACGGTTTCGGCGATCAGGCCCAAGTCAGCTTCAACATCAGCGACTACCTGCCCGAGGGCAAGCGCTATGAGGATGTCGCCGAGGTCACTATCGACGGGCTGTTCTATTTTGACTCCCTGGGACCGGTCAATGACGATGTGCTGAACCTTCTCTACCTGCGCCAGTCTTGGGGCAGCGGCATGCAGTTGACCCGCTACAACTGGACCAGCCATATCCGGGCTGACTTGGGCAAGACGCCAGAATTCAGGCGATGCAATCGACAACGCCTTGCGCCCGCATGAATGGCATTACGTCCAAATGATCTACAACCGCAGTCACTACATCCTGCAGGTTGAACGGCCAAGAGCTGGTGAAGGTCGCCCACGACAATCAGGACAAGCTGTTCGACCAGCGTGACATCGAGCTGAAGTTCGGCAATTTCCAGGGACTGGGTTGATGAGGTCCGCTTCAATGTTGTGCTACAGGACCAGACCGACACCGATGGTGACGGCATCCTGGATAGCCTGGACCCCGATGATGACAATGACGGGATGCCTGATGAGTGGGAACTCCAATATGGTTTGGATTCCCTGGATGCAACAGATGCCGGTCTCGATGCGGATGGCGATGGCTTCTATAACCTGAGCGAGTTCTATGCCGCAACCAGCCCGCTGGATGCCCAATGCGTTTCCGGGCCAAGGGAGTGCCCGGCAAGACATTGTTGGGCGTCTACCACGGCAACCAGGGGTGGGCGATCCCGGATCTGCAAGCCATGGAGGCCTGGCAGCAGGATAAGAAGCACGCGGTGGTCACCCTCTTCACCAGCTTTGGCGAGTCGCAGCGCAACAATCTGGTGACCTACCAACTGCCCAATATCTGGAATAACCGGCAATGTGCCGCTGATTAGCTGGGAACCCTATCTGGATGGGGTCGATCCCGGAGAGCATCGAGGCGGATATCGCCAATGGTGACCATGATGCCTACCTCACCAGTTGGATGGATGGGCTAAAGGGCTTTCTCAGTGGTCCGGATGGACAGTTTGGCACGACGGATGACCGGCGGGTCTATATACGCCTGGCCCATGAGATGAATGGCAACTGGTATCCCTGGTCGGCCCGCTCTGTGGGTGAGAACCCGGCCGACTATATCGCCATGTGGCGGCATGTCCACGATGCGTGCAACGGCGATCGGCCTGGGCCGGGAACATGTGCAGTGGGTCTGGTCGGTCAATGCCAGTGATCACGGCAGCTATGGCTGGATTGCGGAAGACTACTATCCGGGAGATGCCTATGTAGATTGGTTCGGCATCGACGGTTACAACTGGGCCAGTCGTGCCGCCGATCAGACCTGGCGCACACCGGCCCAGGTGTTCGATGCGATGCTGGCGCGTCTGCGTGCCCTTGCAGACAAACCCGTAGCGATCAATGAGGTGGCGACCCAGACCAATGCAGGGGCCAATCTGGTGGAGAAGAATAGCTGGATCCAGTTGTTGTTCGCCTATCTGAGCCAAAACAATATCGGCATGCTCTCCTGGTTCAACGAGGACAAGGAGTACGACTGGGCCATCTTTGCAGGCAGCTATGGTGATGAGGCGGTGGCCACGGGTGAGAAGGGCTACTCCGCCTACAGAACAGCCGTACAGAGTGATCGGTTGATCCCTGCCGATAGCGGCAACCCGAGGCTGCTGACCCAGGCCCAGTTCGAGGGTGATCTGGATGTGCTGACCGGCTTCAGCCTGCTGGGCGAGGCGGGCATCCGACTGGTCGATGGCCAGTTGGTGTTTGAGCGCACCGCCACCAATGGGGTCGAGCACACCGGCCTGCTCAGCGAGCAGAGCTATCGTGGCGACCTGGAGGTGATCCTGGAGTACGCCAGTCTCAGCCAGTTCTCCGAAAACGCCTATCAGCCGAACCTCATCCTGCGCCTCACCGACGATGGGTTCGACCAACAGACCCTCAACGGCCGCCATGTCAGCGTCAAACACAAGATCCACTCGGGCATCCCCGGTTACACCTGGTTCTACCAGTGGGATGACCAGGGCCAGAGTGTGGGCGCCAGCTTTCCGCAGCGCAGGACCAGCGGCAAGCTGCGTCTGCTGCGCCGGGACGGGGTAGTCAGCGGCTACATCCTCGATCAGAACGATCAGTGGC
>AASF01001916.1 GCA_000168735.1 Candidatus Endoriftia persephone str. Hot96_1+Hot96_2
GATCCGCAGCTGGCCGACTATTTCAGCACTGATAATCGAGCGGAGCTTGATGGCGTACGCAGAGCAGCTGAACCGGCTGCTTGCCAGTGTGTGCTGCGATTGCGTCTGCTGGCTGCCGGTCAGCGCGAACCAGAAAACAGCGCGATGCCTCATCTTGGCTACGCCTCCCTGGAGCTGATCCGACTTGCGGAAGGAGCAGCCAGGAGTACCTCCGGCCCAGGTGCACAAGTTTGGCGGGGCGCAGCAGCATATCGCAATAGCGGTGGCGGTGCGAAACAGCAAACAAGGCCCCCGCGCTGGGGGTGATACATGCGGCCTTCCCTGTGGCCCTGTTGCAGGATGTGGTTGAGCGCAGCCGCCTGAATGGTCGTGTCGAGGTGCGCCAACTGGTGCAGAGAGCTGCGCCGCTGGTGCTGGCCGCAGGTGGGAGCGGCAGTGGCGGCTGGCGAGCCGGATGGACGTTTTGAGGTCGACGGAACCATCTGGGAGGTGGCCTATTGGTCGGGGCAGGTGAGCACACCTCTGCTGGAGCAGATCTATCTGCTGGCGCCGGGTGGGATAGCGGCACTACTGGCAGTGGCGCTGATGGGGCTGCTGGCGCTGCAGATGCAGCGGGCGCTGAAGGGAGATCAGTACAGCCTGCTGGAGTTGGCCGAGGTGTTGATGGCGGGCAAGTCGCCGAAGCGCCAACAGGCAAAGCTGCTCGATATGCAGTCAACCTTGGAGATCATTGAACATCAGGCTCGCGAGTTCGCCAATGCGCGCAAGCAGCGCCGTGAGCGGCGCAAGCGTGGCAGCGCCTCAGCCACTGAAGGGATTATGGTGGAGGAGGATATCTTCGCAGTGCCGAAAACCGATCAGCCGGGTGCTGACAGGCGTGCGAGGCAGGCCGAGGCGCTGGAGAACGCCGATGCACTCGCAGCGGTGCCGGCCAGCATCTTTCGTGCTTACGACATCCGCGGTCTGGTCGGCGAAACCCTGACCGAGAATGTGGCCTACACCATCGGCCAGGCGATCGGCAGCGAGGGCTATGAGCAGGGCTTCCAGTCGATCGTGGTGGCCAGGGATGGACGCAACTCCAGTGAGGCGCTGCAGGAGGCCCTGATCAATGGGCTATTGTCGAGCGGGCGCGATGTTATTGACATCGGCATGCTACCGACACCACTGCTCTACTATGCGGTGCATGAACTCAATGTGGGGTGTGGCTGTATCGTCACCGGCAGCCACAATCCGATCGAATATAACGGCATCAAGGTGGTGCTGGGTGAAAAGAGTCTCTCCCCCGAGCAGATCCAGGGACTCTACCGCCGGATCGCGGATGGCCGCCTGATGAAGGGGCAGGGGCAGCGGAATATACGCGAGATTACCGAAGACTATATCGAACGGGTGATCAACGATGTGCGCCTGGCGCGCTCCCTGAAGGTGGTGGTTGACTGCGGTAACGGCGTGGCGGGTATGGTGGCGCCAGAGCTGTTTAGACGCCTTGGTTGTGATGTGGTGGAGCTGTTCTGTGAGGTGGATGGCAGCTTTCCCAACCACCATCCCGACCCGAGCCGGCCCGAGAATCTGGAGGCCCTGAAGCAGGCGGTGGTCGAAAACCAGGCCGATGTGGGGCTCGCCTTTGATGGGGATGGGGATCGCCTAGGAGTGATCGACTCCTCCGGCAAGTTGATCTGGCCCGATCGGGTGTTGATGTATCTCGCCATCGATGTGCTGGCCCGCCTGCCAGGCGGTGACATTGTCTACGACGTCAAGTGCTCCCGGCATCTGGCCAATGTGGTGCTCTCCAACGGCGGTCGACCGCTGATGTGGAAGAGTGGCCACTCGCTGTTGAAGGCGAAGCTGCAGGAGACTGGTGCCCTGTCTCGCTGGTGAGTTCAGCGGACACATCATGTTTGCGGAACGCTGGTATGGCTTCGACGATGCGCTCTATGCTGGTGCACGCCTGCTGGAGATCCTGGCGCTTGAGCAGCTGTCCAGTGCCGAAGTCTTCACCGGTCTGCCCGAGGGTGAGTCGACACCCGGAGTATCAGGTGCAGCTTGAAGAGGGGCAGGGAGACAAGATCATGGATGCCCTGGAGCAGCAGCCGGAGATCCCTGGTGCTCGCATGGTCTGGATCGACGGACTGCGTGCCGAGTTCGAGCGGGGCTGGGGTCTGGTACGGGCCTCCAACACTACCCCGTCGTTGGTGTTCCGCTTTGAGGCGGATGACGCCCAGGCGCTGAAGGTGGTACAGGATGTCTTCCGCACGCTGATGCAGAAAGTCGCACCCGAGCTGGAGATGCCGTTTTAACCGGTCATCCGACCTTTCAATTCTATTTAGAACCTTTGTAATAACACTATGTCTTTGACTCCGGAACAGGCCCATAACATTGCCCATGTATTGACCGCCGCGCTGCCCTACATCCAGCGTTTCAGCGGCAAGACCATCGTCATCAAGTATGGTGGGCAACGCGATGGTTGACGAAGATCTCAAGAGCAGCTTTGCCCGCGATATCGTGTTGATGAAGCTGGTTGGCATCAACCCGGTGGTGGTGCATGGCGGTGGGCCACAGATCGGCTCCCTGCTGGAGCGCCTCGGCAAGGATTCAGAATTCATCCAGGGCATGCGTGTTACCGACACCGAGACCATGGATGTGGTGGAGATGGTGCTGGGTGGGCTGGTCAACAAAGATATCGTCAACCTGCTGAACCGCGCCGGTGCCAGGGCGGTCGGTTTGACCGGCAAGGATGGTGACCTGATCCGTGCTCGCAAGCTGCTGGTGGAGTGGAAAGGACCGGAGCTGGAGGCCCCGGAGATCATCGATATCGGCCATGTGGGGGAGGTGGAGAGCATCGACACCAGCGTGGTGGAGATGTTGCTGCATGGCAATTTTATCCCAGTGATCGCGCCGATTGGTGTCGGCGAGGATGGTCGCTCCTACAATATCAACGCCGATCTGGTGGCGGGCAAGGTGGCAGAGGTGCTGCAGGCGGAGAAGCTGATTCTGCTGACCAATACCAAGGGGTTGCTTGATCAAGAGGGTGGCCTGTTGACCGGTCTCACCAGCGAGCGGGTCAACGAGCTGATCGCAGACGGCACCATCCATGGCGGCATGCTGCCAAAGATCGGCTGCGCGCTGGATGCGGTGACCGGCGGAGTCAACTCAGTCCATATCATCGATGGTCGTCTGCAGCATGCGGTGTTGCTGGAGTTGTTTACCGACGAGGGTGTCGGCACCCTGATCCGGCGGCGCTGATGAGTGGCAAGGTCTCCCGCAAACAGCTGATCCTCGAAGCCCTTGGCAACAGAGCTGGAGCGTAACCCCCGCGGGCGGATTACCACGGCTTCGTTGGCAAGGGCGGTGGCGGGTGTCGGAGGCGGCGCTCTATCGCCACTTTGCCAGCAAGGGCGAAGATGTTCGAAGGGTTGATCGACTTTGCCGAGGAGAGCATCTTTGTGCGGGTCAATCAGATCCTGGAAGAGGAACAGGATGCGCGGGTGCGTTGCGGGCGGCTACTCTATCTACTGCTGGCCTTTGCTGACCGTAATCCCGGTATCTCGCGGGTGCTGCTGGGCGATGCGTTGGTGGGGGAAACGGAACGCCTGCTGATGCGAGTTGGGCAGTTTTTTGCGCGCCTGGAGACCCAGTTGCGGCAGATCCTGCGCGAAGGGACGATGCGTGATCAGGGCTATGCTGGGATCGATGCGCGGGTCGGAGCCAATCTGCTGTTGGCGGTGGTGGAGGGGCGCATGCACCAGCATCTGCGGAGTGGGTTTGCCGACTCCCCGCTGGCGGAGTGGGATGCGCAGTGGCGCATCCTTGAGGGGGCTTTGCGGCAGATGCAGAGCTAGGCGTTATCGTACAGGCCCTGGCCCCGCTGCTTGCCTCACTGTTTGTCAGGTGAAGTAGGGTGTTCCGAGAGGGCCTCGATAAAGCCTCGCTTGACCCCAGTTATCTTTTTGCTGTTACAGAATGCGTTACCCGCCGGGGAGTCTTTGCACTGCAGATCCATGAAGATCACAGTGCCCCTTTTATCTGGATTGCGGATGCGGGAGATGGTGATGCTGATATCGTGATCATCCACCGGTGGTCCGGGTCATCACGATATTGGTGGCGAGCATTTTGACGGGGGTGGTGGCATGGTTGCGCAGAAAGCGTTTGGCTCTGGACCAGGCGCTATTGCAGCTGTCGTTGCCAGAGCACTCGAAGACATTGTTCAATGGGCGCTCTTGCGTGCCGCCTGTCTTGTCGGTTCCGGCTTCCCCATCTTTGCTCTGACTTGCACTTAGGTGCTTGAGTTCGCGGAAGCGGGCTTGGTCGCGGGCAAACGCGGTGCGAATACGGTTTTTGTCCTGTTCCCGTTTGACAATCGACTGGTAGGCCGCCTTCAGCGCCTGGCGTTTGCGATCGATCTGCGCGAGATAATCGGGTGAGGGGGTTTCACCGCTCAGTTCCAGAGCGGCAGCGTTTTGCTGCATCTCCAGCAGGCTGTTCTTGATCCGTTTGATGTTGGTCTGGGTCATCAGGATCGTTAAATCCACCGCCCTGAGCTGGCCATCGCGGGCCATGATGATGTCGTCTTCACTGCGAAAGGTGCGCAGCAACACCCGATCCGCGGCTTTTTGCTGATCGATCAGCGCCTGTTGTTCCTGCTGAAGACGCCGTTGGATCGCCTCCAGCGTGCCAACTGCTGTTTGGTCTTGGCGGCATCGATCCGGTCGACGACGATGCCCCGTTCATCCAGCTTGCTATGTTTCCTGTTTGACGTATTCCGGAGGGATGCTGTCAGCGTAGTGGA
>AASF01001915.1 GCA_000168735.1 Candidatus Endoriftia persephone str. Hot96_1+Hot96_2
CAGCCGCCCTCCGGTAGTTACCGGGAGATCGGGCATAAATTCGGATTATTCCGGGACTATTCAGAACGAATACCAAGGGGAGTTATTCATGTCTAAAAAGCATCCGATCGTAGCGGTGACCGGCTCTTCCGGTGCCGGCACCACCACCGTCAAGCGTGCCTTTGAGCACATCTTCTTTCGCGACGGGATTACCCCTGCAGTCATCGAAGGTGACAGCTTTCACCGTTACGATCGCGCCCAGATGCGCGAAAAAATTGCAGAGGGCATGAGCCACTTTGGCCCCGAAGCCAACCGCTTCGACAAAATCGAGGAGCTGTTCAAAACCTACGGCGAAACCGGTTTGGGCCAGAAGCGCTACTACCTGCACAGCGCGGAAGAGGCCGCCGAACACAATGCACGCCTTGGCATCGACAAAAAACCTGGCGAATTCACCCCCTGGGAGTCGGTTCCAGAGGGCACCGACCTGCTCTTCTACGAAGGTCTGCACGGCTTGGCGGTGGACGGCGATGACGATGTCGCCCAGCATGTTGACCTGGGTGTCGGCGTAGTACCGATCGTCAACCTGGAGTGGATCCAGAAGATCTTTCGCGACAACGCCGAGCGTGGTTACACGCGAGGAGGCAATCGTCGACACCATCCTGGCGTCGCATGCCCGACTACATCAACCACATCACGCCACAGTTCTCGCGCACCGACATCAACTTCCAGCGCGTTCCCACCGTGGATACATCCAACCCCTTTATCGCCCGTGATATCCCAACTCCGGAGCGAGAGCTTCGTGGTGATCCGCTTCAAGGATCCAAAAAAGTTTGACACCGACTTCCGCTACCTGCTCTCGATGATCGACGGCTCCTTCATGTCTCGTCGTAATTCCATCGTGGTGCCCGGCGGCAAGATGGGCTTCGCCATGGAGATCATCCTGCAGCCGATCATCGAGCAGATGATGGACTCACGTCACGTCTGAGCACTCACTTCAGACTAGCAAGAAGCCGCGGCTGCGTAGGCACCGCGGCTTTTTTGTGCCCGTCATCTGGGGATGACATGCCACATCCAGACAAACAGTCATAGCAAACAACACACAAAGAGATGTGACAGCCTCCGCAAAAAACGATTTATTTTCCTAACACAATGCGCTAGTTTACGGGAACGCACCCGCATCGACAGACCACAGCCCCAGCAGAAGTAGAAGCAGGAGAGAGGCCATGGGTTACGGCTTGAGCATTGTTAAACCACCAATTCCACTCGATAGTGACGCGGCTTGGGACGTCTATGACGAGATCCTGGATGAGATGGATCAGCTGCCAGGCGACCCGGCAGAGGAGTTTCTCAGCCTGATCAACGAACTCACCAGCTACTACCCCGAACAGACCAAAGGGAGAACAGAGACCGCCGAACGTTGCCCATGGGTCTCCCTCCCAATAGAACGCTATGCCGGCTGGGATATGCTCGACCTCACCATCTCCTTCTCCATGGCCTCCGAAGTCGTCCCATTCGTCATCAAAAAAGCCAACCAACAAGGGCTGGTGGTATTCGACAGGCTGAGCGAAAAGGTGCACCACCCCTGAACCGCTCCCGGAGCACGCCGCTCTCAAGGCTTTTGGCAAACCAGGCCCTACCAAACTCACCCGGCACACTATCTCAGCAAGACCCGCTATCGAAGGATAGCTGCGTGGCTTACTCTGGTTGATGGCCGTAGTATTGGTCGCTCGGTTTTTCTCACATAGACAGAGAGGAGTGAGTCATGCAGATCTGGGTCGATGCCGATGCCTGCCCCAAAGTGATCAAAGAGATCCTGTTCCTGCGCCGCAGAGCGCACCTGGCACCAGCTTGACGCTGGTCGCCAACCAGCCAATGCAGACACCACCCTCGCGGCTGATTCGCTCGATCCAGGTCTCCGCCGGCTTCGACGTGGCCGATGACGAGATCGTCAGGCTGGTCAACAGTGGCGATCTGGTGATC
>AASF01001914.1 GCA_000168735.1 Candidatus Endoriftia persephone str. Hot96_1+Hot96_2
CTTGATCAGAGTCTCCCCCAGGTCGATCAGGATCTCGCGCATCACCACCTTGTCTCGATAGGTCCCCACTCAAGGGCCATCGGGTTGAGCACCTCCCGCTTCAACAGATCACAGAAAGGGCAGTGCTCCTGGGAAACCACCCAGCAGGATGGGTCGCATTTAGGCGTTTAGAGAGGGCGGCATCCTTTTGCAGATTGTCGGTGAAAACAATGGTGGAATGCACTTTGTCGGGGGATGCCTGAGCGACGGCCAGTAGAGAGAGGTTAAGTAATACAGCTAGGATCAATCTTCGCACGAGTCGCTCCATCAAGTCGAAAAGCAGGAGCGGAAGTATAGCCAAAACGCGGTGGTCGAGTGCCTACCACATCTCTGATATGACAGTTTGTCTTGTGAAATGATCAGGGGGTCTGCCCGAAAGCCGGTTACTGAGTACCAGCCGAGCACTTTTTCCGGCAGCTCGATATCCTGCATAGCGGTGCGGGATGAGTCGATCGCGTTGTTCAGCAGGATCAGGTATTCATCCTTCGAATTGTAGCCAACAATGGGGGCCGCCAGCTGTTTCCCCTGTGAGTCGAGGATAACCACGGTCGGTGTGGCGAAGACCGTGTAACGGGGAGATGAAATTGCGGCCCCGGACCTTGCTGCCGTCAAAATCGATGATTTTGTTGCCTGTGCTGATGTCGAAGGCCTTGATAATGGGTTTGTTTTGCTCGTCTGATGCCTGCAGCGGAATGAGTACATCATGTGCGAGCTGCTCGCAGTAGCTACAAGCTTCAGCTGTGAAAACCAAGATAATCTGGAGACTGGGCCGCTTGGTGCCTCAGCAGAAACCTGTGCCCAGTACCTCTGTGTGCGGGAATGCCTTCCGATACCTGGCAAAGGCAGGAAGAACTTGCGTGATAAGGATAAGTCCGACGAGAATGCGCAGTTGCTTCAACGTTCAAGCCCCACCCTGGTCTGAATGGCTAGAGTCAGTATATCAGTAAATGATAATATATCAATCACTATAAGGGTTTTCCCTGATGTGCGATATGACAAGAATCAGGTTTTATTGAATCATTAATCCCAATAAAACCTTACTCGGCAGACGAGGCAGGAACCGGAGGATGATACGAACGCAGTGGTACGGGGTGTGACAGCAGGCGCATTTTCAAGTCTGATTAGTGGGGTTTTGGTTGATTCTTGGTAGCCAGTGATGAATGCCGATGCAGATAGTGTGCTGCCGCATAATCGAGAGGCTGCGTGATGCCACTCACCACAGACCAGAGCTGAGTACACCTTGTCGCTCATCTGTCTGCTACTTTTTCTGCCGCTGCTCAGTGGCTGTGCAAATGCTCGGCTACTACGCCCAGTCGATTCACGGCCAGCTCGATCTGCTGCAGAAACGTCGCCCGGATCGAGTCGTTATTGCTGGACAATGGCATCGAACCCGAGCTTAAGCAGCGGC
>AASF01001913.1 GCA_000168735.1 Candidatus Endoriftia persephone str. Hot96_1+Hot96_2
GATCACGGCGGATGATCTCGATCAGCTCCGCCCCGTCCATTCCTGGCATGTTGTAGTCGCTAATCACCAGCACCGTATCGGGATTCGCCTTCAGCTGCTGTAACGCCTGTTTGCCATTGGCCGCCTCCAGCAGCTGATATTTATGTACGCTCAGCAATCCTCTCAGATAGAGCCTGAAAGAACGGGAATCGTCCACCACCAGCACCTTGCGCCGGTAGTTATCGCGAATCTGCCTCACCAGATTGCAGACGTAGTCGATCTCGCTGGCATTGCGTTTCAGCACATAGTCGACCAAATGATCCTGGCGCATCCCGCTGGCGCGCCGACGTATCCAGGTTGCCAGTGAGCCACGATGATCGGGATATCAAACTGGCTGACATAATCGACTACCTCCCCATCCGCCGCATCGGGAAGATTCAGATCGAGCACCGCGATAAAAAAGCGTTCCGGCCGCTCAGCCAACAGTGCTTTGGTCTGCTCCAGAGTCGCCGCGCCTTCCGAAGCGACCCCTGCCAACTCCATCAACTCAGCCCTAAGCCAAGGCGTTGATCGCCTGACTATCTTCCACCACAAGCGCATGTCGAGACGTCTCTGCGGCTAATTTTGATGCATGACTGGGGCTAGAAGACATAGACATTAAGTCGATTCCTTATAGGATGGAAATGGCGGCCTGAATGATGATCAATCGCTTATTGAGAAGACTATAGCGAACAGGCAACAAAGCAGGGGCGCGGAAATGAGAGATGTCATCTATTATTTTCGCCAGAAAGCAGGCGTAAGCAGCACCAGCCAGGGTGAAAATCTCCAACCGCCCCAGCAACATCGCAAAACAGAGGATCCACTTTGCCGGATCGTTCAGCCCCGGCATAGGTTGGCACCGACCCCCGGCCAGTCCCGGCCCCAGGTTGTTGATGCTCGCCGCCACCGCCGAGAAGGCGGTCATCAGGTCGAGCCCGGTCAGTGCCAGCGCCCAGATACATCAGGGTGAAGCTGGCCATGTAGAGGGCAAAGAATCCCCACACCGCCTCCACCACCCGGGTCGGCACGGTCTTGCCGCCGATGCGGATCGGGATCAGCGCGCTAGGATGGATCAGTCGGTTGATCTCGCGAAAGCCCTGTTTGATCAGCAGTAGGAAGCGGATCACTTTGATGCCACCGCCGGTGGAACCAGCGCAGCCACCGAGTGAAGCTCGAAAACAGTAGTAGGATCGCGACGAACCCTGGCCAGAAGCGAATAGTCAGCCGTGGTGAAGCCGGTGGTGGTACCGATGGAGACCGCCTGAAACAGCCCCTTGGTAAATGCCTCGCTCCAGTCGGTATAGGTGCCCATACCGTAGAGCGCCAGGGTGACAGCGAGAAACACCAGCCCCAGACTGGTCAGATAGAAGAGGAACTCGCTATCCGCCAGATAGATCTTCAGGGAGCGCCGCCGCACCGCCACAAAGTGGAGCGCAAAATTGGCCCCGGAGAGCAGCATAAAAACCACCGCCACCATCTTTATCAGGGTGCTATCGAAATACCCCATGCTGGCGTCGTGGGTGGAGAAACCGCCAATCGCCACCGTGGAGAAGGCGTGCCCCACCGCATCGAACAGGCTCATGCCCGCGCCCCAGTAGGCGAGGGCGCAAGCAATGGTCAGCCCCAGATAGATCAGCCACAACGCCTTTGCCGTCTCGGTGATACGTGGCGTCAGCTTGCTATCCTTCATCGGCCCGGGGGTTTCAGCCCGGTAGAGCTGCATACCACCGATCCCGAGCATCGGCAGCACCGCCACCGCCAGTACGATGATGCCCATACCACCAAGCCACTGTAGTTGCTGCCGATAGAAGAGGATCGAAGGCGGCAGATGGTCGATGCCGACAATCACCGTCGCGCCAGTGGTGGTG
>AASF01001912.1 GCA_000168735.1 Candidatus Endoriftia persephone str. Hot96_1+Hot96_2
TGATCATCGACAGGCCGATGTCGTGTGGCGATGCAGGCTGTACCACTCCCGCCAGACTGAGGCCGAAGCAGGGATCGCCGCCCAGTTCGACTGCCAGCCTTCAGCCGTGCTGCATCAGGGCGACCGGGACATGACCGTTGGGGTCGGTATACTGCCCCGTGTTGGCCCCCAGGATTGATGCAGAAAGTTGGATGGGCCTATGCCGTATGCAGTGAGGGCATCCACCAGCAGGTTGTGCTGGTGCTGAGCAGTGTGGTGTTGGGTGCGCACAGCAAACGCCTCCATCGCATTGTTACATCGGTAAAATATGACAAACAATGTCACGTTGAATCTTTCAGCTGGAATCCGTTTCGAAAAAAAAACTCAATGATTCAGGTTTGAATTATTCTGTTTCATGGCCCATTCAAGCAATTGCCAGCCAGGCATCGGTTTGGCAATGAAGTAGCCTTGCGCGACATCGCAGCCAAGGCTTGTCAGAAGGTCCCAGGTCGCCTGGTCCTCGATACCTTCACCAACCACCTTCATGCCCAGTTCGTGGCCCAGCAGGATGGTCATCTTGACGATGGCCAGTGCTTCCTTGTCGGCAGTGGCACGCATGACAAAGGATTTGTCGATTTTAATCTCAGAAAACGGGATGCGGGTGTAGCTGCACCAGTGATGAATAACCGGTGCCGAAGTCATCGATCGAGAGTTTGACCTGCTTCATTCTTAGTCGGGTCAGGATGTCGAGGGATTTTATCAACTCCTGCATCAGGGTGGTTTCGGTGACCCTCCAGGGTGATCTGGTCTGGTCCTAGGCCATACTGCCTGATCTTTTTATCCATCCATTCCGGTAGGTCGAGATCTTTGAAGTTACAGGGTGCCATGTTGATGGCAACGCGTGTCTTCAGGCCGGCGCGCAGCCACTCAGCGGCCTGTTTGAACGATTGCTGAAGCACCTCGGCAGCGAGTCTATCCATCAAGCCGGACTGTTCCGCCAGAGGGATGATGAATGAATAATTTTTTTNCGGGGNNCNCCNCGGGANGNCCANGTNCCGCGGTCTGGATGGCGCCAGCGAATCAGGGCCTCGACTCCAATCAGTGAGTTGTTGGAAAACCTCAGTTGTGGCTGAAAAAAGGGCTCCAACTCGCCATTGTTGAGGCCCCAGATGCAGTTCCTGTTCGGTGGGTAACTCCAGAAATTCGATTGCATCGAACGGTTTGTTTCGAGACGGGAATGCTATGGTGTTAAGCATCTCCTCCAGTTCCGTGTAGCGAATCGGCTTGGTCAAGGTACCGACGACATGCAGACCTTGCTCGGATGCTAGTTTCTGCGCTGAGTGAAGCACACCTGTGTCGTAGCCGCTGATCAGTATGATCGAGGCGTTTGCCCTCTGCTCGGCCATGATGCGCAGGAGTTCTACCCCGTCACGTCCGGGCATGATCAGATCCAGCACGATGACATCAAGGTCGTCCGAGTAGACCTGCTCGAAGCTGCCGGGCAGGTGAGCGGCAACCGCATCGTAGCCAACATCTAGGGCGACATCACGCACAAAGGCACCGATATCTGGTTCATCATCGATTACCAGCAATTTTCTCTTGTCAGCCATGGCCAAAGTCCCAGTGCCCCTTTCAGTCAATTGCCTTGCGCAACAGCGCCTCGACATCATCCAGACGAAAGGGTTTGGTGAGTGTGCCCAGCAGATTCAGTCCGTTTGCCCTTGGCGATCTTGCCTGCGCCCCTGAGCAGGGTCTTATCGTATCCACTGACCATGATGATGGTGGCGGTGCACCCCCGATTGGCCAGCGCATTGATCAGTTCAAAGCCTGTCGGTATCTTGGCATGAACAGATCGATCACGATCACATCATGGCTGTGATTCGGCTTCCGCATCCAGAAAGCGCCTTTGCGCTGCTAGACACCTCCGACTCAAATCCTGCCATCTCGGCGATTTCTGCAATCATGGCAGCCATCTCCAATTCATCTGTCAACGGCAATCAGACGTGGTTTGTCCATTATTATTCTCCATCCAGTACATCTTGAATCCGCTTTATCAGATCATCCCTGCTGTATGGCTTTGAAAGCAGATTGGCGGCAAAATGTGCCTGACTATGTCTGGCTGCCACCT
Organism: Candidatus Endoriftia persephone str. Hot96_1+Hot96_2; assembly: GCA_000168735.1. Taxonomy (GTDB): domain Bacteria; phylum Pseudomonadota; class Gammaproteobacteria; order Chromatiales; family Chromatiaceae; genus Endoriftia; species Endoriftia persephonae. The sequence goes on from AASF01001912.1 coordinate 2,108, forward strand.
TCTTGGTAAAGCCCGATGTGAGCAAGATCTTGAGGTTGGGGTAAAGTTTATAGGCCTGTTCCGCCAGTTCGTAACCGTTCATACCGCCGGGCATCACCACATCACTGAACAGCAGGTTGATGTCGTCCCTCGGATTCGAGGAGCGCAAGGGCTTCTGTAGCTCTGGTTGCGGTATGGACTTTGTAGCCTGTCTCTTCCAGGTAGTCCCTGGCCAGATCGAGTAGGTTGTCTTCATCATCGACCACAAGGATAGTTCCGTGCCCTGGAGTGAGGCGGGTTTCCGATATTGACGTCTGAGGGATCATCTCGCTCTTTTCAATGCTTCGGGGCAGATAGATCCGGATGGTGGTGCCGATCCCAGGTTCCGAATAGGCCTTGACGTAACCGTTGGATCGTCGGGCAAATCCGTACACCATGCTCAGGCACACGGCCGGTGCCTTGTATCTGATGGTTTGGTGGTGAAGAAGGGTTCGAAGATCTGTTCGAGGATCTCCTTTGGAATGCCGACTACCGGTGTCGCTCACCAGCCAGTTGTAGATAGTCGCCGGGAGTGATTGCTGGGTTTAACCCGGCATAGGTTTTGTCCAGTCTCTTGTTGTCGCTTTCGATGGTGAGTTTGCCACCGCTGTGGCATGGCGTCCCGGGCGTTGAGAATCAGGTTCAGCAGGGCATCTTCGAGATCACCGGGATCGATGCGGGTCAGCCAAGGATGATCAGCCAGCTGGAGTTCTACCTCCACCTCCGGGGTCACTGAGCGAGCGATCAGGCTGTCCATGTCCCGTATCACCTGGTTGATGTTGGTGGGACGAGCCTCCTGAGCCTGCTTGCGTGAAAAGCCCAGCAGTTGCCGGGTCAGATCGGCGGCGCGCAGGGCGGCCTTCGATGCAGACTCCACCCGCTTGAGGGATTTGTCGTCTTCCGGCAGCAGGCGTTTGAGAAAGTCGAGATTGCCGATAATGATGCCGAGCAGATTATTGAAGTCGTGAGCGATGCCGCCAGTGAGCTGACCGATGGCGTCCATCTTCTGGGCACGGCGCAGGGCCTGCTCCGTTATTTTCTGCTCCGTCAGATCAGTCACAAATGCCACTGATGCCAAAACACCGCCTTTGTCTGTGTGTAAGGTGATGGCGTTGAAATGGGCCGGGATGTTGTGGCCATCTCTGTGACGCAGCTCAACCTCATAGTTGCGTCTGTCGGTTGTCTCTATCTTTGCTGCCTGCCCCCTGAAAATTTTCTGGTTCTCTTCATCAGCGAAATCCACGGGTGTTCTTCCAATCATCTCGTCCGCTCGATAAACCAGCATTTCGCACAAGCGCTGATTC
>AASF01001911.1 GCA_000168735.1 Candidatus Endoriftia persephone str. Hot96_1+Hot96_2
TTTTAAACGAATCGCCCTTGATCAGTTGGGCAGGATGTCCCGGTTACCATTCGGGTCATTTTTGGAAAAGTCGATCGGTGCCGGTTCCAATTTGTCGGTATGGTCAGCCGGCTGCTGAATCAGCTGACTGGCATACTGGTCGCCAATCCCCATCTGTCCCACATGCGCGGGGTCGCCTTTGCCATGCTCAGTGATCGGGCTCTGATACATATCGGGATTATCGCCGAAGTGTTCGTCATGCGCCCAGGCAGTGGAAGTCAACAGTGCAAGGCTGGCAATTGCGAATATCTTTTTCATGATGGTGCTCCATTTACGGTTTGGATCTGATTGAAAGCTGTCTTTGTGACTGCTTGCCTCTGATATCGCAGTGACCGTGCCAACTCCTAAAAAATCACATAACCAACTGTAAAAAAAAGAGAAAAACACCTTACTCTCCGGCCTGATGAGAGGGGGGGATTGTGCCTCGACATCGACGAAACGTGAAAGAATGTAATGCTTCGTAAAACCTGAGAGTGAGATACAATCGGCTCCAGCGCTATTCGTGCAACCCTGCCCGCTTGTTTGCCATGTGACGGCTAGAAAGTGTATCCGGCCCGTACCCCCGCGACCCATATCGATCGGTCATGGCTGCTGCCGCTGCCATCCAGGCCACTGTTGCGGATCCACTGCAGGTCCGGGGTGATCTGCACCCCGCCCGTTAGTTCGAAGCGGGCGTAGGAGTTCCGCCTGGAGGTTGTCGTCGCCGCCAATCAGATTGGAGGAGACGCCGGTGCGCGCGATGCCAGCGCCGAGGGTGGCGGGTGCGGCAGGCTGCTCCAGTGTGATGGCGATGAAGTCAGCAGACTCCGAGACCGAGTGCATCCGCCCAGCCGAGGCGCAGGTTCCAGCGGGTCTCCCCGAAGCCGCCGTCGGCAACGCCATAGAGCCCCCAGTTGTTCTCCTGATCTGAACTGCTGTCGAGCCCGGGTATGGTCGGGCGGTATTGCTCCAGACGCCGAGCCGCCAGATGCCCCATCCGAAGTAGCCATAGGCCTCGGCAGCGGCGAAGGCCCCCTTGCCGTCATCCCCCAGATCGAACAACTGGTCATATTTGCCGTCGTTGTCCGCCAACCCGTGGGAGCTGGAGAGCAGCAGGGTGAGGCCGGGATGGTCAGCGGTGGCGTCATAGTGCCAGACGGCGCCGAGGCTGTAGTCGGGGAACTCGATGGTGGGGTTGTTGACGAAACCGGCGCCCGAGGAACTGGGCGGTCTCGTCGTTGGCCACCTTGCTGGCATCGAGAAAACTGCTGGCGTCGATCAGGCCGGTCACCAGCTCACCACTGGCGAGGGAGATGGCGTAGTGGAGTTCTGAGACCTGCAGACGGCCGCTGTCATCCCCATCCAGGGCCGAGCCAATATCGGCGTTGGCCTCGCCTAGTACGCTGGATATGCCATTGTTGCGGGGGGTGGTATTGCCCTCCACATAGAGAGTCCAGAGGCCGGGCCCCATCGGCAGGGTGGCCACCAGGTCTAAGGATGCGGAGAGCTCATCGTCGATCCGGCCATCGCTGGGCGTGTTGCCCCGGTGAGGGTGATACCGCCCTCGAAGCTGAGATCCTTGTGGCCGTCTTCCACTGCGCCGTGGCGGGTGTCGGGCTCATCAGCGAA
>AASF01001910.1 GCA_000168735.1 Candidatus Endoriftia persephone str. Hot96_1+Hot96_2
TCAGGATCCAGAATAGATGGCTATCAATACAATCGAAGGTTCACTGGTGGTGGAGAACGCGCGCTTCTGTGTGGTGGCGGCGCGGTTTAACAGTTTTGTGGTCGAAAGCCTGGTGGACGGCGCGATCGATACCCTCAAGCGCCACGGGCGCCAAGGAGGAGGAGATCACCCTGGTTCGGCCTGCCAGGCGCCTTCGAGATGCCGGTGCTGCTGGAGAAGCTGGCGCAGAAGGGTGAATATGACGCGATCATCGCTCTCGGCGCGGTGATCCGCGGCGTGCACCCCGCACTTCGACTATGTGGCAGGGGAGTGCGTTAAGGGCATGTCCCAGGTGAGCCTGAAGCACGGGCGTGCCGATCGGCCTTCGGCGTGCTGACTGTCGACACCATCGAGCAGGCGATCGAGCGGGCCGGCACCAAGGCGGGTAACAAGGGCGCGGAAGCGACCCTCTCCGCGATTGAGATGGTCAATCTGCTGCGCCAGATCTGATGAGCAAAAAACGCAGTCAGGCGCGCCGTCATGCGGTGCAGGCGATCTATCAGTGGCAGATGGCCGGACAGGATTTGGCAGCAATCTACGAGCAGTTCCTTGGCGAGCAGGATCTCAGCCAGTTTGAGGTGCCCTATTTCAAGGACCTGCTACACGGCGTGCCGAATAATCTGCAGGAGCTGGATGGGCTGCTCAAGCCGGCGCTGGATCGCGCCATCGAGAGCGTCGATCCGGTCGAGCGGGCGGTGCTGCGGCTCGGCGTCTATGACGTTGAAACACCACATGGAGGTGCCCTACCGAGTGGTGATCAACGAGGCGGTGGAGTTGGCCAAGGTATTCGGTGCCGAGAAGGGCCACCGCTTTGTCAACGGCGTGCTCGACCGGGTGGCGAAGTCGGTGCGTGCTGCGGAGATACGCGGCTGAGCTCAGTTGCTCTTCGGGTCGTTGGCCGGACGACGCCAGCGGCCCGCTTTCAGGACAAAGGTCAGCAGGGTCAGGATGGCCCCATTCACCCTATATTCTCATGGCGCTCTCTGAATTCGACCTGATACGACGTTACTTCAGCGATCTGACCCCGCTCCGTGATGATGTGGCGCTCGGTATCGGTGATGACTGTGCGTTGTTGGATGTGCCTGAGGGGATGGAGCTGGCAGTCAGCATCGATACCCTGGTGGCCGGGGTCCACTTCCTGGCGGATGTCGAACCGGAGACGCTTGGGCACAAGGCACTGGCAGTCAACCTGAGTGATCTGGCGGCGATGGGGGCCGAGCCCGCCTGGGTGACCCTGGCGCTGGCCCTGCCTGAGGTGAATGAGGTCTGGCTGGAGGCGTTCAGCCGCGGCTTTGCGGCGCTGGCGAGTCGTGCTGGGGTGAGCCTAGTGGGTGGCGACACCACCCGTGGACCGCTGACGCTGACCCTGCAGGTCCACGGTTTTGTGCCCCGCGGCAGCGCGCTGCGGCGCGACGGCGCGCAGCCGGGGGACCGAATCTGTGTCAGCGGCAGGCTCGGCGATGCGGCACTCGGCCTGCGCCTGTTACAGGGAGAGGCCAATCTTTCCGAACCTGAGCGCAGTCAGTTGATCGACCGTCTGCAACGCCCGCAGCCACGGCTTGCATTGGGGCAGGCGCTGCGCGGCCTGGCGAGCGCGGCCATCGACATCTCCGACGGGCTGCTGGCCGATCTGGGGCATATCCTGCAAGCCAGCGGTGTGGGTGCCCGGTTGCAGCTGGCGCGCCTGCCCCTCAGCGATGCGGTGCGTCGCACGGCTGACTGGGACCTGCCGCTCGCCGGCGGCGACGACTACGAACTCTGTTTCACCCTGCCGCCCGCCGAACTCTCCCGCCTGTGGCCGCTCAGCGAGCAACTGGGGCTTGCTGTCAGCGAGATCGGTGAGATCACCGCCGCGCCGGGGCTGGTCTGTGAGCAGGCTGATGCTACTATTTGGAGACCATCAGCC
>AASF01001909.1 GCA_000168735.1 Candidatus Endoriftia persephone str. Hot96_1+Hot96_2
CGTTCAGTTTGAGTGCGAAGCGGGCGTGGTGGCGGAGGGTTTCAAGAAATTCGATGCAGATGGTCTGAAATTGATCCGACTCACAATGCACACCCTCCCGTTCTGCCAGGTGGATTTTGCTGGAGCGGGTACAGCGACACTTGCTGCTGAGCACGCTTTTTTCGAACGCACAGAAACGGTCATTGAGTTCCCGGTAGGTGCGGCGATAGGCGTCCTGATCCATCGGCAGGCTACTCCCCTTTGGCAGTGAATCGGTGGATCATTCGGCGGTCCCGTTTGCTGGGTTTGCCGCGCATCGGGTGGGGCTCCACGGCCCGTTGTTCGCGCAGTTCTTGGGTTAGGCGCTGGCGCCGCAGGAAGCTCTCTTCTGACTCGACGTAGAAGGTCTTTGCCTCTTCCGCCGGGCGCCGCTTGCTGGCCGCAACCTTCACCTCCAGCTCCCACTCTAGAGAACCTTTGTGGATGCGCAACTGGCTACCTGCCTTGATCTCCTTGCCTGGCTTGGTGCGCTGACCATTGAGGTGCACCTTGCCGCCGTTGATCGCCTCACAGGCGAGCTGACGCGTCTTGAAAAAACGCGCCGCCCAGAGCCATTTGTCGAGGCGTACCTTGGCGGTTTCACTCTGCATGGTGCTCAGCTTTCCGCCAGCCCCAGCAGCTGATCGAGGCGGCCCGCCATCTCCAGCGCCGCCATATCGTCATAACCGCCGACATGCAATTCGTCGATGAAGATCTGCGGCACTGTGTTGCGTTGGCTGCGCTGCAACATCTCTTGCATGGCATCTTGGTTCATGTCAATGCGGATCTCGTCGAACTCGACCCCCTTGTTGTTCAGCAGATATTTTGCGCGTACGCAGTAGGGGCAGACCGCCGTCGTGTACATAACTACCTTGGGCATTTGAAACTAATCTCCTTTGTAACCGAATGCCGGCCGGCACTTCTGATTTGAAATTATAGTGATAAGCAGATTTTAACACGCCAACAGCTGATTGCCGGTTGGGCCGAGTGGCTGGGCGGAGCTGTAGCACAGGACATCCTAGCAGTGCTGATTTGTCTGATCTAGCTGGAAATCGGTACTATTCTGCATCAATGCAGCAGAATTTCCAGGTTTGTGCTTCCGCTATTTACCAGTAACATCGGGCCTCCACAACTGGGGGAAACTGATGCGATCCGACAACCCAAACACCATCTATTCTCAAAGACTACCAGCCACCGGCCTTCTTTATCGAACAGATTGATTTCAGCTTCGATCTGTTCGACAGCCACACCCTGGTGGAGAGCCGCCCTGCAACCTGCGCCGTAACCCGCAGCGGGAGGCGGAGCCACTAGTACTGGACCGGGGAGCAGCTCGAACCTGCTCTCGCTGCAGCTGGATGACCGTCCGCTAGCAGCGGAGGAGTACCGGGTCGGTGCCACGAGCCTGACCATTGATCAGGTGCCCGATAGCTTCGAGCTGAAGTGCCGGGTGCGGATCCTGCCGCAGCAGAACACCGCGCTGGAGGGGCTCTATCAGTCGGGCAGTATGTTCTGCACCCAGTGTGAGGCGGAGCGGCTTCCGCCGCATCACCTACTTCTTAGACCGGCCCGATGTAATGAGCCGCTTCACCACCAGCATTACCGCCAAGCGAAGCGCCTACCCGGTGCTGCTCTCCAACGGCAATCTGGTCGCCGAAGAGCTGCTGGAGGATGGGCGCCACCGGGTGCGCTGGGAAGACCCCATTCCCCAAGCCCTGCTATCTGTTTGCCCTGGTGGCTGGTGATCTGCGCGACATCCGTGACAGCTACACCACCGCCTCCGGTCGCGAGGTGGATCTGCGCATCTACGTGGAGCCGGAGAATATCGACAAGTGCGAGCACGCCATGCGCTCGCTGAAAAACGCCATGCGCTGGGATGAGCAGCACTACGGTCGCGAGTACGACCTCGATATCTACATGATCGTGGCGGTTAACGACTTCAACATGGGGGCGATGGAGAACAAGGGTCTCAACGTCTTCAACTCCAAATATGTGTTGGCCCGTCCCGACACCGCCACCGACCAGGACTTTCAGGGTATCGAGGGAGTGATCGCCCACGAATACTTCCACAACTGGACCGGCAACCGCATCACCTGTCGTGACTGGTTTCAGCTCAGCCTCAAAGAAGGACTGACGGTGTTCCGCGATCAGGAATTCTCCGCCGACATGGGCTCCCGCGGGGTCAAACGAATCGAGGATGTGCGGCTGCTGCGTGCTCACCAGTTTGCCGAAGACGCCGGCCCGATGGCCCACCCGGTGCGCCCCGACTCCTACATCGAGATCAACAACTTCTACACCGTCACCGTCTATGAGAAGGGCGCTGAGGTGGTGCGCATGCAAGCCCATCTATTGGGGCCCGGAGGGGCTATCGCCAAGGCCACTGATCTCTACTTCGAGCGCCCACGACGGCCAGGCGGTGACCACTGACGACTTCGTCAAATGCATGGAGGATGCCAGTGGTCGCCACCTGGAGCAGTTTCGCCACTGGTACCGCTATGCCGGCACGCCGGTGCTGGAGGTGGATGAGAGCTACGATGCTGCCAGCCAGCGCTACAGCCTGACCATCAGCCAGCACTGCCCCGACACCCCGGGGCAGCGTAACAAGCCGCCGTTCCACATCCCTGTCGCGATCGGCCTGCTCGACGCCCAAGGCAATGATCTGCCGCTGCAGCTGGCAGGGGAGGTGGCGCCGGTCGGTACCCAACGGGTGCTGGAGCTACGCGATCAGATCGAGACCTTCCACTTCGTCGGCATCCCGGAACGTCCCGTGCCCTCCCTGTTGCGCGGCGGCTCAGCGCCGGTGAAGCTGGAGATGGCGCTGTCGGATC
>AASF01001908.1 GCA_000168735.1 Candidatus Endoriftia persephone str. Hot96_1+Hot96_2
CCCTGATCAATAATCCAGACCAAGCGGAGTCACTGGTTGCTGCATGTAAATATCCGCCAATGGGTATGCGCAGTTTCGGACCGATCCGGGGCAAAATACTATGCGGGCGGCGCCACACACGGTGGTGGGGATTATCACGTATACGCTAACGATGAAACTCTCGTTATACCGCAGATTGAGACTCGGGAAGCAATCGAAAACCTTGACGAGATCCTGGACGTGCCTGGCATCAGTGCCATCTACGTTGGTCCATCGGACCTAGCCATGGCACTGGGCTGCCAACCCACGTGGTGGGCAAAATGATCCGAAAGTGATCGAGGCCAAGGCAAAAAATCATTGAAACGTGCAAACGTCATGGTATACCCGCTGGCATTCATACCAACTCGCCGGAGGTTGCAGTGCAAATGATCAAGGATGGATTCCAGTTGACATCGCTCGCCAGTGATGACCGATTTCTGATGCAGGCGGCAAAAGATACGGTAAACGCGGTAAGAAGTGGTATTGAACAAGGTTAGATTCACCGTTACTACTTTAACCGCAAGTAGCCTCGATGGATTGTAGTTAATAATTAGGAAACCCCGGCTTATGCCGGGGGCATATGAGTTTGATTGATGCAGTCAGTCTGACTGACCTTTGAATCTCAACCAAGATAATGATTACCCAGTCAGAAAAATCCGCAGGGGAAAGGAATGTGCAAAGGTATTAAGGTCACGGGTTGTAATTTGCTATTTGTATTCCTACACTCGGGTTCCACTTTACCCTTTAGTAATGCCATTGCTAAGGGCGCGTATTGCATGTGATGTATCTGAGTGATACGGCTAGCTAATATTTCAGCGTACCATATCTAACACTACGCCTTGTCCGCATTCTGACTACATTTAGGAGGGCTGTAATGACTTTCCCAGATAGAAAATTCACTGATGTCGCTGATTACGCGACAGACTACTTCAGCAACTATTCTGCCGCTGCTGCGACAGTTGATGGCGACAAGCTGCGTCAGGCTGCAGATATTCTGACGAAAGTCTATTCTGCAGGTGGAATGGTCTACTCTTGTGGTAATGGTGGCTCAGCAGCCATTGCCAATCATTTGGTCTGCGACCATTGCAAACTGGTACAGACTGACACTGATCTGAAGCCCAGGATCTACTCCCTCAGTGCCACGGTGGAGATGATTACTGCCATCGGCAATGATATCTCTTACGATGATGTCTTTGTGTACCAACTGAAGAGTCTGGCCAAGGCTGGGCGATGCATTGATCACTATAAGCTCATCTGGAGATTCTGAGAACATCGTTCGTGCAGTTCAGTGGGGTAAGGATAACGGTATTCCTGTGATCTCGATGACCGGCTTCTCGGGAGGACGCTCCGCCAGCATTACAGACGTGAATCTGCATGTCGATGCAGAGAACTACGGTGTTATCGAGGATGTTCACCAATCATTGATGCACATCCTGGCGCAGTATGTGCGCCAGGCCCACATGGATGAGGAAGTAATCCAACAGCGAAAATTCTAGGTTGGATTCCACTATACAAACGCTTTTCCGATATCGCCTCCTGTAAACATCGCCGCTTTACAGGAGGCCGATTTGATAGAGGCATTCGTACTCCATCGTAATCGTTACGCATAATAATGATCCCCTGCCTCTCCGAAATAGATAGCATTCAAAAGCATTATTTAGACTTTCTCGATGCGCTTGAAGATGGTGGCTTTGCAGGGGACCTCAATCCGGATTACGGCAACCGTGTCGTACTCTCCACTGACAACAGTATCTATCAGGTGCTGCCGCAAGGGGTAATCTATCCTCAAAACGCCGATGATCTCGTCCTCATTGCACGGCTAGCCGGTCAAGAAAGGTTCAATCAGGTCCGGATCACCGCCCGAGGTGGTGGCACTGGTACCAATGGCCAATCTCTCACCGATGGATTGGTCGTCGATATCTCCAAGCACATGAATGCCATATTGGAGATTAATGCCAATGAGCGATGGGTCCGAGTACAGGCGGGGGTGGTCAAGGATCAGTTAAACAATGCCCTCAAACCCTATGGTCTGTTTTTTGCACCAGAACTCTCTACCAGCAATCGCGCCACCATAGGTGGAATGATCAGTACAGACGCCAGTGGTCAAGGGTCAATACTCTATGGCAAGACCCGTGATCATGTGCTGGAGTTGAAGAGCATTCTGCTGGGTGGCGGGGTATGGCATTCTGCCCCACTGAGTGATGATCAGTTTACGGAAATATGCTGTCGCGATGACCAGATTGGCACCATTCATCGAATGCTGGATCAGATCTACTGCGACAATAGAGAGCAAATTGATAACCGTTTCCCCGGTACTGAACCGATGCCTGACAGGCTATGACCTGGCCCACAATTCGGGATGAGCAGGGCCGATTCAATCTCAACTCCATACTGTGTGGGGCCGAAGGATCACTGGGGTTTGTTGCGGAGGCAAAACTCAATCTGCTACCAATCCCAAAGTTTTCAGCGCTAATCAATATTAAATACGATAGTTTTGAGTCATCGCTCAGGGATGCTAAGGCGCTGATGGAGTGGGGGCCAACGTCGATCGAGACCATTGATTCCAAGGTTCTCAATCTGGCGATGCAAGATATCGTCTGGGAAAGCGTTCGTGACTACTTCCCACAAAATCAGCAGGAAGTGGCGATTTGCGGCATCAACCTAGTGGAATACACCGGCGATGATGAACAGCAGTTACGCAGGGCGAAGTTGACAAACTTACCAACTATCTCAAGCAGGTCAGTGGTAAAACTGGAAAGTGCTTTGGGTACAGCACCGTCTACGGTGCTGGAGAGATTGATAAGATTTGGGCGATGCGCAAGAAGGCGGTTGGGTTGCTGGGTAACACACAGGGCGAGAAGCGACCAATTCCATTCGTTGAGGACACCGCCGTACCACCGGAGAGCCTGGCCGA
>AASF01001907.1 GCA_000168735.1 Candidatus Endoriftia persephone str. Hot96_1+Hot96_2
AGACGCTGCAGTATCTGAAACATGAGACCGATGTCTGGTTCGAGCTGACGAACCTGCTGATCCCCGGTGAAAACGATTCCGAGGCGGAGATTGAGGCGATGTGCCAGTGGGTGGTGGAGCAGTTGGGGCGGGAGGTGCCGATGCACTTCAGCGCCTTCCACCCGAGCTGGAAGATGATGGACCATCCAGCGACACCGGCGGCGACCCTGACGCGGGCGCGGCAGATCGCGCTGCAGGCCGGGGTTCGCTACGCCTATGTGGGGAATGTGCACGATCCGGCTGCCGATAGCACCTGGTGCTCCAATTGCGGCGAGCTGCTGATCGGTCGGGACTGGTATCAACTGAGTAACTGGAATCTCAACGCCGAGGGGGCCTGCCGATTCTGTGGTACGCCCTGTGCCGGTGTATTTGAGGCGCAGCCGGGTGACTGGGGTGCCCGGCAGCAGCCGGTCAGACTGTCGAGTCAGGGTGCCTGAGTGCATCCGGGGGAGGAGCGATGGGCGGGGTACGCACAGCAGCAGTAGCGGGGCTTTTTTATCCGGATGCCCCGGCAGAGTTGAGAGCGATGGTCGATGACTATCTGGGGCAGGCGGGCGAGGGGAGGCCACCGAAGGCGATCGTCGCTCCCCATGCGGGGTTTGTCTACTCAGGGCCGGTGGCCGCGAGTGTCTATCATCGTTTGACGCCAGTGGCCGATCGGATCAGTCGGGTGGTGTTGCTGGGGCCTTCCCACCGGGTGGCGTTCCGTGGCCTGGCGCTGAGTTCGGCGCAAAGCTTTCAGACTCCACTGGGGGAGATTCCGCTGGAACAGGTGAGCGATGAGCTATTACGTCTACCGCAGTTGAGTGTGAATGACATGGCGCATGCTCAGGAGCACTCCCTGGAGGTGCAGCTGCACGTTCCTGCAACGGGGTTCTGGGTGAGTTCCGGCTGCTGCCGATCGTGGTGGGGGATGCCAGCGGCGCTGAGGTGGCCGAGGTGCTGGAGCAGGTCTGGGACGGAGAGGAGACGCTGATCGTGATTAGCTCCGATCTGAGCCACTATCACGACTATCTCACGGCTCAGCAGATGGACCGCACCACCTCGGATGCGATCCTCGCCCTGCAGCCGGAGCGACTCCACTATGAGGATGCCTGGCGGCCGGATTCCGCTGCAGGGGTTGCTGGAGGTCGCGCAGCGCAAGGGATTAGATGGTGAGCTGGTAGACCTGCGTAACTCGGGGGATACCGCCGGCCTCAAGGATCGGGTGGTGGGCTATGGCGCTTATGCCTTTGCTGTGCATTCACAGCAGTGAAGCTTCAGATTAGATCTGATCGTTATGTTGCTGCCAGACTTCTGGCGGCTCAAGTATGTTGTCAAGCCGATTCTACCCTGGATCGATAAACTGCGAACCCACCCTCCCTATCGAGCAGCCGATCTGCCGGCACTGCTTGCAGAAAACTGAACCTATAGTAACCTTGGGGCAAGGATCCGGCAGAGACAAGAAAAACGCCAGATTCTCTGGATCGACTGGAATCCCCGACGAGCGACAATACGATGATACATCCAAGTGCGGGGGTAGGCGGTTTTGGTCGATCTGTCGTTGACGGAGCGCCGTTTTGAGCGGTTGTTGGCGGAGGAGCAAGCCGTGATCCCGAAGGTTTGAGGTCTGCACGCTTCTCTGTTTCCGTTGGGATAAACCGATGGTAAAGCACCGTTCAACACCACTTCTGCTCAGGGTTCTGATACTGGTTACCGGTATTGTTGCCTTCACATCATTCGCCTTGCTTTTCCACTCCTCGTATCAGTTTCAGCGTGACCAGCTGATCCTCAGCGTTGAGCGTCAGGCGGCCTTCATTGGCTCGATGCTGCCAGAACATGAGTCGCTGCAGCTCGATCTGGCTACCCCTCTGTTTGACAATATCAAGGCGATGCTGTTGCTGCTGGAGCATCAAGGGCTTGCCAATGCCTATGCTCTGGGTGTGAAGCAGGGGGCGCAGCTGGTGATACCGCTGCATGCGGAAGAGGAGTTGGCCGGGTTGGCCAAGATGGTTGCCCTGAGCGGGGAGACGGATGCTTATGGTGAGGCATTGCGGCGTGGGGTCAAGGGCGAGTCCGGCAGCCTGGTGGCACGGGATTTCCGAGATCAGTGGGTGCTTGTCGCCTATGCACCGCTGGGGACTGCGGGGGCCGCCCTGATAGGCCGAGTCGATCTGTTGGAGATGGCAAAACCGTTTGCGCAGACTGGGCTGCTGGTACTGATCCTCGCCCTGGTGCTGATCTTTGTGAGTGCACGATTTTTCCGCCGGGTCACCCAGCCGCTGCTTGAGCAGCATCAGCACAGTGAATCCCGCTACCGCAATCTGCTCGATAACATGGCTGACTGTGTCGCTGTTTACGATTGCGTGGAAGGCGGAGAGAATTTTCTCATTGTCGACGTCAACAAGGCGGCAGAGCAGTTTCATGGGGTCGAGCGCGAGCAGATTAGTGGCCAGCAGATCAGCGAGGCGCTGCCACGGGTGGCCAAAAGCGGCTTGTCAGCGGCGCTCAGGCGGGTCTGGGAGTCGGGTGAGTCCGAAGGGCG
>AASF01001906.1 GCA_000168735.1 Candidatus Endoriftia persephone str. Hot96_1+Hot96_2
GCGAATCGCCTGATCATGATGTCGGGCCACGGCACGGGTGGAGACGGCGGTGGAGGCGACCCGCCTCGGTGCCTACGATTTTCTGGAGAAGCCGCTGTCGCTGGCAAAGCTGCTGCTGACGGTGGAGCGGGGGCTGGAGGCGGACCAGCTGAAGCGTGAGAATGTCGGACTGCGACGCCACGCACCGCCGGGTGCAGGAACCCACCGGGCAAGAGCCCGGTGATGCAGCGTCTGCGTGAGCAGGTCAAGCGCATCGCGCAGCACGACACCTGGGTGCTGATTACTGGGAGAGTCGGGCAGTGGTCGCGAGACTCTGGCGCGCTACCTGCACAGTCAGAGCGTGCGCAAGGATCGGCCGTTTGTTGATCTGGGCGTGACCCAGCATCGCCCCGCGGCAACGCCGCCTATGAGCTGTTCGGCAGCGAGGAGGGGGGCAGTTGTCCACTACGGCTGGCTGGAGCAGGCCGCCGGTGGCACCCTGTTTCTCGACGAGGTGGCCGACATGGACCTGGAGGTGCAGACCCAACTGCTCGGCGCCCTCGACACCGGTACCTTCATGCGGGTCGGCGGCAGTGACCCGGTGAAGATCGATGTGCGGATCATCGCCGCCACCCAGAGAAATCTCGAAGAAGAGGTCAAGCAGGGGCGCTTTCGCGAGGACCTCTTCTATCACCTCAACGTGGTGCCGCTGCATGTGCCGCCACTGCGCGAGCACCCCGAAGATGTGCCGGATCTGCTCAACTTCTATGTCGACTGGTTTGTTGCCCACGACAAACTGCCCTACCGGCGCTTCAACGTGGGGGGCGCAGAACTTTCTGCGCAACCACAGCTGGCACGGTAATGTGCGCGAGCTGACAAACCTGGTGCAGCGGCTGCTGATCCTCGGCGCTGGGGATGAGATCACCCAGGATGAGGTGGAGACGGCGATGGGGGCGGCAGAGATTCACTCCAGCGAGGGCATGGAGACGGTGATGGCGTTTGAACTGCCGCTGCGCCAGGCCCGTGAGAAGTTGTGAAGAAAGCTCTATTCTGGAGTACCATCTGCGTGAGAGCGGCGGCAATATCTCACGCATGGCCAAACAGGTCGGCATGGAGAGGACCCATCTCTACCGCAAGCTTGCGCGGCCTGGAGATCGAGCTCAAAGAGCGGCGCGTGAGCCTGAGTGGGTTGTCGCGCAGGCAACTCGCAAATTGGTTAAGATTCGCCTGTATGGACCAAGTCAGAGATGACCGGCCACCGACGGCAGCGAGCTGGGCTTGGGATCCTAAGGGGCCTCTGCTTCGAGCAGAGTCTGTAACCAATCAATCGACTGGCAGGATAATGAAAATAATCATCCTGGGCGCCGGGCAGGTGGGACGCTCAGTGGCCAACGCTTTGGTTCACGAGGCGAACGACATCACAGTAGTGGACCAGAATGCCGAGCTGCTGCACGAGTTGCAGGACCGGCTCGATCTGAGCACTGTGCAGGGTCACGCCGGCCATCCGCGATGTGCTGCGTCGTGCCGGCGGTGAGGATGCCGACATGATCCTGGCGGTGACCAATAGCGACGAGACCAATATGGTTGCCTGTCAGGTCGCCTATACTCTGTTTCATACCCCCACCAAGATCGCCCGGGTGCGTGCCCAAGGCTACCTCGACTATCCTGAGATCTTTGCCCTGGACTCCTTTCCGGTGGATGTGTTGATCAGCCCGGAGCAGCTGGTTACTGAATATATCTTGCGTCTGATTCAGTACCCCGGCGCCTTGCAGGTGCTCGATTTTGCCGGTGGGCTGGTGCGGCTGGTCGCGGTGAAGGCCTATCACGACGGTCCGCTGGTGGGGAACCGGTTGAGCGTGCTGTTTGAGCATATCCCCGAGATCGATGCGCGGGTGGCGGCGATCTACCGGGAGGGGGAGGTGATCAACCCGCAGGGGGACACCTTGATCCAGGAGGATGACGAGGTCTTCTTCATCGCCGCCACCGAGCATATTCGCGACGTGATGAGCGAACTACGCAAGTTGGAGAAGCCCTATAAGCGCTTGATCTTCGCCGGGGCGGGGAATATCAGGTCGGCGCCTGGCGCAGGCGCTAGAGCGCCGCTATCGGGTCAAGCTGATCGAGGAGGATCAGCAGCGTGCGCGGGAGATCGCTGAGCGGCTCGACACCACCATTGTGTTGCACGGTGATGCGGCGGATGAAGACCTGCTGCTGGAGGAGAACATCGAGAACACCGATGTGTTCTGCGCCATCACCAACGACGACGAGGCAAACATTCTCTCGGCGATGCTGGCCAAGCGCCTCGGTGCGCGTCGGGTGATGGCCCTGATC
>AASF01001905.1 GCA_000168735.1 Candidatus Endoriftia persephone str. Hot96_1+Hot96_2
TCACCGGTGTGCTGGCGCACTTTCTGACCTTCGGCTCGATCCCGGAGTTGGATGAGCTGGGACGCCCCAAGGGTCTTCTATGGCAAGAGCATCCACGACCGTTGCTACCGTCGGCCCTTCTACGATAAGGGATTGTTTGCCGAAACCTTTGACGACGAAGGCGCACGCAAGGGCTGGTGCCTCTACCGCCTCGGCTGCAAGGGTCCGAGCACCTATAACGCCTGCGCCACTGCCAAGTGGAATCAGGGCACCAGCTGGCCGGTGGAGTCGGGACACGGCTGTCTGGGTTGCTCCGAACCCGATTTCTGGGATGGCGGGGGCTTCTATAAGGCACTCTCCATTCCCGACAGCGATATCGCCAGAAATGCCGCCTACTCGGTAGCCGCCGGCCTTGCTGTCGGTGCGGTCGCGGGCGCGCTCAATCGGAGTCAGCAGGCCCAGGCAGTGGCGAAACATGAAACAGTCAGCGTGGATGATCTGGAAAAATCGTCATGAGCACTCAGATCGATTTTCTTCTGTGGGTTAAGGGGCCGGGATTTGATCTGGCTCTGGCGGTGCTTTGTCATCGGTGTGGTGGTGCACTTTTTGGAGATCTTTCTCCCTTGGAAGAAAACCGGACTTTGCCGAACCGCGTGGCAGTGAGCTTTGGTCCGGGCATGCGCACGGTTTTCAGCCGCTCCCTACCGGATCCTGGCAGTTTCAGACGTTCCCCTTTCACGGTGATCGGTGGTTATGCCTGGCATATCGGGTTCCTCATCTGCCTGCTCTTTTTTGTCCCCCACATTGAGCTGATCAAGAGTGTGTTTGGCTTGAAGTGGCCCGGCCTGCCAAATCATCTAGGTTGATGCAGTGGCGGTCATGCACCATCGTGACACTGATGGCGATGTTGGGTGGATCGCCTGACCCACCCGGTAAAACGTTTTCTCAGTGGTACCGAGGATTATCTGATCTGGCTGTTGACCTTTCTGCCGATGCTGACAGGCTACGTTGGCCTTCCACCGGTTTGATTGATCCCCCTTACCCGTGGTGCTGGGGCTGCACATTTCTGACGTGTGGAGCTGCTGATGGTGGTGTTTCCCTTTACCAAGCTGATGCACGTATTCACCATCCTGTTTGCCCGTTGGTACAACGGGCGNCCNCATGGCCGGCCGCAGGGGGGTGAAGTCATGAGCAAGGCAACCCTAGAACGGGGGCTCAACGCCTTTCGTGAGCAGCATGGATGCACCGACTGCAGTCTTCTTCAGCAGCTGCGTCAGTTGCGGCATGTGTGCTGATGCCTGCCTCTTCTACACCGAGACAGGCGATCCGCGCTATACGCCTATCCACAAGCTGGAGCCATTCCGCCTCATCTGGGAGCAGGAGTTCACACTCTGGGGGCGCATCAAGAGCACCATCGGCCTTGGTAAAAAAGTGGACGATGCGATGCTCGAGGCGTGGGAGCCGCTGATCTACGACAGTTGCACACTCTGCGGGCGCTGTTCCATGGTCTGCCCGGTTGGCAACGACATCGCCTACATGATCCGCCGCGCTCGCGAGGGTTTTGTCGCCTCCGGCAACGCCCCGGAGGGGATGAGAGATGCCAGCACCCGCGCGGTGAAGATCGGTAGCCCGATGGGGGTGAAGTTTCCGGCGCTGGCGGCACAGATTCGCCATATCGAAGCCGATACCGGTCTGAGCATCCCGGTGGATGTGGAGGGGGCTGATTACATGGCGCTGCTCTCTTCCATGGAGATCATGAACTTCCCTGAGTATATCGAGGCACTGGCGAAGATCTTCAAGCAGGTGGATCTGAGCTGGACCCTCTGCTCCGAGGCCTTCGAGGCGACCAACTCTGGTATCCAGATCGGTTCCAGCGACATCGCCCGGGAACTGGTCTCCCGGGTCGTAGCCGGTGCTGAGAAGCTCAAAGTGAAATATGTGATCAGCCCCGAGTGCGGCCACGCCTACACCGCGATCCGCTGTGGAGGGACCCAATCTGATCGGCCGCTCCTATCCCTTCAAGGTGGTGCATATCCTTGAACTGTTGGATGAATTGCGTGCCAGTGGTCGGCTGAAGACTGAAGGGATGGAGTCAGCGCGTATGACCTTCCACGATCCTTGTCAGATCGTGCGAAAAGGGGGGGTGCTGGAGCAGCCGCGCAACCTGCTCAATCAGGTCGCCGCCAACTTCGTCGAGATGCATGATAACCGAGAGATGAACTGGTGTTGTGGCGGTGGCGGCGGTGTCAGCGCCAATGAGCGGGCGGATGCCTTGCGTCTCAAAGTGTTTCAGAGAAAGAAGAGCCAGCTCGATGAGCTGCAGGTGGATCGGCTGGTTACCGCCTGCGCCAACTGCCGCCTGATGCTGGAAGATGGTATCGAGGAGTACAAACATGGAGCTGCCGGTGGTCGGTCTGACTGAGATGCTGGCGGATCACCTGGTCGAGGATAAGTAGGTCAGGCGACAGTCTGAACTGTGTGTGGAAACCGCACCAGCAGGAGATGAAAAAAATGGCTGAAAGAATCGTCGTTGATCCCATAACCCGCATCGAGGGTCACCTGCGTATCGAGGCGCAGATGGAGGGCGATCAGATCGCCAGCGCCTACTCCTCCGGCACCATGGTGCGCGGCATCGAGTTGATCCTGCGTGGGCGTGATCCGCGCGACGCCTGGGCCTATGCACAGCGCATCTGCGGCGTTTGCACCCTGGTGCATGGCATC
>AASF01001904.1 GCA_000168735.1 Candidatus Endoriftia persephone str. Hot96_1+Hot96_2
TGATCAGAGCGAAACCTGCTACTTTCTGCGCGGCAAGGTGGTGGTGACCCCTAAGGGCGGGGAACCACAGGAGTTTGGCCGGGGGCGACTTGGTCACCTTTCCTGCTGGGCTTGCCTGCAGCTGGGAGATCCCTGAAGGATGTGGAGAAACACTACAGCTTCGAATAGCCCCCCACCAGGGCTCAAGCCGGCTCATCCACCAGCCGGCGCGGCAGTAGGATGCCAAAGCGGGTGCCCTCCTGCTCGCGACTGTAGCAGGAGATGGTACCTTCCAGTTCATCCACCAGATTTTTTACGATGGCCAGTCCAGTGCCCGAGTGGTTGCCCTTCTTTTCGCTCTTGACCGGCAGAAACAGTTCATCCATCACCGCCCGCGGGATACCCGGGCCGTCATCGCTGACCGAGATCTCAATAAACTCCTCGCCGTTCAGGTTGACCCCATCCCGGGTCTCCAGCTTGATCGTGCCACCCTCTTCCAGCGCCTCACTGGCATTCTTCATCAGGTTGGCTAGCACCTGCTTCAACCGGCCGTGGTGACTGTGGATGGCCGGCAGCCTATCGTCCAGGTCCTTGACGCACTTGATCTTGTCCCCCGGCACAAAACGAGGCCTTGAACACCGCCAGCTGATTTTCAACCAGACGGTTGAGATCGACTAGGCCATCGCCGTCGATTATCTCTTCTACCGGGTCCCGCATCCGCTGCAGCACCGTCCCAAGCGCGCTTTCCAACTTCGTTTTTTGATTCGTTGCCAGTTCAGCCTGTACCGCATGACCGCTGCCAAGCTTCGAGTCGACCCGCTGCAGGCTGTTATTGATCACCCCCAACGGGCGTATTGGCTTCGTGCAGCAGGGTGCGCGCATGGTTCTGCACCTTGATGCGCAGCTCGTTGAGATGCAGCTCCTCCGGCCTCTTGCCAGCGCTGTTGGCGCAGGATCGAGGCAGCCGCCATCTGTGCGAACACCTCCATAAAATCCTGCTGGAAATCGAGCTGCTTGAGGCGCTTTCGGCTGATCCCCGCCACCACCACACCGAGCATCGCCTGACCGACAAACAGAGGGATGCAGACCACCCCCTCATCTCCCAGCAGGTGACAGAGCTGCCGATTTGACCACCGCATGGCTGCGTGCCCGGATTATCATCGAATGAATGCAGCACCCGTTGCTCCAGCAACGCGTCAGCGGCCAGACTCTTGCCCGCCTCCTAGCGACGAGGTGCACGCGCATCCATCGGGCTTGTTGCCAACACGCCCCCCGACATCTCCCTCCAGGGCGTTCCTGATCCGGATTGTAGCGTAGCACCATGCTCTGCTTCAGGCCGAACAGCACCCCCAGGTTGTATTGCAACTCATTTGACAATGGCATGCCAGCTGGCAGCCTCCGCCATCTGCTGGCGGGAGGCGCTGAAGCAGGGCAAAATCTCGCACATGGCGGGGCAGCTCCAGACGCGTCGTCAGCTTCACCTGCAGCGCCTGCTCCTCGCGCACTGCCCCA
>AASF01001903.1 GCA_000168735.1 Candidatus Endoriftia persephone str. Hot96_1+Hot96_2
GCGCTGATCTGTTTCAGTGGTGTTTCACTGAGAGTGTGTCGCTGGCGGCTGGCGGGCATTTAGTGGTCTTCGCCAGTGGCAAGTCGCCCGCGCCGGTCGGTCAATACCATACCTTGTTCAAACTGAGTGCTGGTGGTGAGTATCTGGCACTGGTGCGCCCGGATGGCACGATCGCCGATGAATACGCGCCTGCGTATCCGCCGCAGACGACCGATGTCTCCTATGGTATCGATGATAATGGCGCGGAGGCCTTCTTTCTGATGCCTACGCCAGGTGAGGCCAACGGCTCAGGCGGCAGCAGTGGTGAGCCGCTGAGTCTGAGCGTGGAGCGCGGTTTCTACGATGCGCCGTTCCAGGTCACAGTCAGCAGTGATGATTCGGTGGAGCTGGTACGTTACACCACCGATGGCAGTGAGCCGACCTTGAGCAACGGGCTGGACTATACCGGAGCGGTGGATATCACCACCACCACGGTGCTGCGGGTGGCTGGCTTCAGCTCGGGTGTGATTGTCGGACGCGTGCAGAGTCACAGCTACCTGTTCCTGGAGGATGTGATCCGCCAACCGGCAACAGTGCCGGGCTTATCCCAATAACAGCTACAGCCTGGGTCAGGGTGCGGCGGTTCACGACTACGAGATGGATCCGGATATCGTCGACGATCCGAACTACAGTGGTTCGATGATCGCAGCGATGCGTGCGGTGCCGAGCATGTCTATCTCGATAGACCCGACGGATATCTTTGGTGGTTCAGGCTTCTATGAGACCGAAGATATCGAGAAGGCGGTTTCGCTGGAGATCCTCTATGCGGATGATCCGGGGGCCAGCCATCAGGCCAATGCGGGCCATCCAATCCCACTCACATAACCGCCTAAAACGTTCGCTGCGGCTCAATTTTCGAGCTCTCTATGGCGACGCCAAGTTCAAATCCGACCTACTCAATCGGGCGCCGTTGAACGGTGCAACTGCAGACGGAAAGTACGACAAGCTGATCCTGCGCGCTGGCAACAATCGCAGCTGGGCACGCAGCTGGCATCCGGATGAGACCACCTATACGGTCGATCAGTTCTACCGCGACACACAGATCGCGGCGAGTGCGCCATGGTATGCGGGGTACCTACGTGCATCTCTATATCAACGGTCTCTACTGGGGGCTCTACAACGCCACTGAGCGGGCGGATAAGCATTTCCTCTCCAGTTACTTCGGTGGCGCAGATGAGCACTGGTTCGCCGCCAATCATGGTCTAGTACACGACAACGCGCCACCCTTATCGGGCGATCCGACCCGCTACAACTACCTGACCGAGACCCTGATCTACCGTGATATGAGCGATCCGTTCAACTATGCGGAGCTGCAGGACTACCTCGAGGTGGATC
>AASF01001902.1 GCA_000168735.1 Candidatus Endoriftia persephone str. Hot96_1+Hot96_2
AATTCGCCCTTGATCCAGGGGCAGCACTACGCCTATATGCTGCGCCAGTTCGAGTGGATTCGTGACGGTAAACGTCGCAATGCAAACCCTGACATGGTGAAACAGATCAAAGGTTTCTCTGACATGGATATGAAGATGGTTATCAATTACGTATCCCGTCAGAAGGTTCCTGCTAAGGAACCTTGCTCCTTCCACAGATTACCAGAATCCTGATTACGATTAATCAATGACAGCTGCACCGGATGCCTGGAATATCCGGTGCAGGCTTTCCCGTATATTTCCCCGGGAGGCCGCTTAAGGAGCTTCGTTCAGAGGCTCCTTAAGGCTCACCAGGGGACTCAATAACATGTCAGTGATTATGCAAAACAAGCAAACGCTCCAAGTCGCAATACTTTCTCTGATCGCTGCAGGTTTGCTTGCGGCCATCTTTTACAGCCCAATCTGGTGGGTCTCTCTCACGGCGCCAAACTATCCGCCTGAGTCCTTCCCGGATGGTGTGCGGATCCATTTTCATATGAATGGCGTCTTCAACGGCTGTCAAAAGCAGGATAAAGCTGAAATCACTGAAGATGAAGCGCTGGATTGCGTGCATGAGATGGATACCATCAACCACTACGTCGGCATGTATCCGATTGCTGCGGGTGGTCCGGTAGAGCGTGGCTTCGGCCAGTTTCTGATGGTGTTCATGGCCGTTATGCTGTTGGGATTTATCTGCACCAAACCGAAAATCCGTATGGCGTTAATGAGTGCCGGTTTTGCAGGCATTGCCATCTGGATGTCCCTCACACTGTATGGTGAGGATGGTTTTAATCTGCAGAATGAAGGATTTGTCACCGCGCTGGTGACCTCCCTTGACCAGGAGGCGTCCGGCGAATCCGCAGAGCCCGAAATCGTGATAGGCGGGATTACCGGCGTCCTGAAAGACTCGCTGGAGGAGTCTGGAGTGGAGGTCATCCTTCCGTCTGAGGTTGCTGCGAAAAAGGCAAAGGCTAACAAGGTCCATGCCAGCAAGTGCACACCTGATTTGAACAGCTCAGAACGTACTACGACATCGACCAGGTCAAGTCGGATAACGCTGGAGCCCTGGAACGGTAGTTCGTTCCAGGTTCATGTCCTGGCACTATGCGAAAAGTTTGGGCCGTTACTTTAATAACCAGGAAGAGATCGTGCCGATGGTCGCCACCCTGGAGCTAGCTATCAATGTGGTATTCATTGGGCTGATTGGTGCGATGGTGGTG
>AASF01001901.1 GCA_000168735.1 Candidatus Endoriftia persephone str. Hot96_1+Hot96_2
CCTGCAGGTTAACGAATCGCCCTTAGCTTGGTTCAATAATCTATATTCCTGCTGTCAGCAAAATCGAAGACGACTCTAAAAACCACAGGGGCCATCACCCATTCAGAGATCTTGTCAATCTCGTAATGAACGAAAGTGGTTTCAAGTAGCATTCGTATTTGAAGCATTTGAATTCAGCCTTTACAAAATTCAATGATGAATTTAAATCTGCAAGAGGCAAGTGGCCTATCTATTGATGGCATTAAATCAGACGTAAATAATGAACTTTCTCAGTAGGGGGGTTGGATTAGATATTGAGGTTTCTCCTATAAAATCTGACGACATTGTGAAAAATCTTCTTAAACCACACATTGAAGATCACAAACTAAATGGGCAGCGTGTAGATATCGGATCATTTGGGCAGGGGTTGCAGAGACACCTAATTTATACATTGATCAAGATGTCTTCTAAATATAGTGTAAGTAAGAAAGCAGCAAAGAAAGACTTTAACCCTGACTACACATTATTGCTTTTTGAGGAACCTGAAGCATTTTTACACCCATCTCAACAGGATGTTCTTTTTAGAAGCCTAAAAGAACTAGCTGGTTCTGATGGGCAGCAGGTTATGCTTTCCACGCATTCTGCACAATTTGTCGGAAAGTCGGCCGCTGACTTTACATCTATAATAAGACTTCACCGTTCAGGCCAACATAGTGAAATCTATCAGCTAAATGAATCAAAGTTACAGGAAGTATTAGATGATAATTTGGTTGCTGCTAGAGAGTTCGGGGAAGATCAAGACCCTAACTTCGATGAAGAAGTCAGAATGTCTGATGAGGAGTTGAGATACTTTTTATGGTTGGATTCGGAGCGTTCTAGCTTGTTTTTTTCTAGGCATGTTTTGCTATGTGAAGGCGCATCAGAGAAGATCTATTTTGATTACCTTGCAGATAACGAGTGGGGTTTCCTAAGGGAAGAAAGAGTATATATCTTAGATTGTCTGGGTAAGTACAATATCCATAGATATATTCATCTGCTTACTAAGCTTGGCATCCCCCATTCGGTTATTTTTGACGGTGACAGATCTCGTGGAAATCATGCTACTTGGAACTCTATAGTTAATGATGCATCAACGTCACTAACAAAAGGTATTCACCAGTTTGACCATGATTTGGAAGACTATTTAGGAATACCGAAGCCGCAAGGTCGAAATGACCTAAAACCAATAAATATAATTAAGCACCATATTGAAGGCTTAATTAATACCCAAAAGAAAGACAACCTTGAAGAAGTGGTCAGGGGGCTTGTCGGTGTATAACAAGGCCGTAAACTCGGACGCATTTTTCGTTCGCTGCGCTCACTACAAATGCGCCGGTTACGGGCTGGCGTTAGAAGCTTAAGGGAGTTACATGCCAAATCCAATAATCGTATTTAGAATCGGCTGGATAGGATACCTATCAGGGGATTGATGAAATACATGGTGGAGGTTCATACGTTGCCGAACATGGTGAAGGTGGTGAAATGTGGAACTTTCGTGAAGAAGGGGGTAGGTACTATGGCTATGTAATGACTAAGAATTTTGCGGGTATTGATCTGTCTAGAATAAGGCCGAATAATGTATGGTCTTGAAGGTTGAATGAGTTACATGGTGTAGATATTATTTTTATTTCAAGAAGCCCTGAAGAGAATGTTGGTCAGGTAGTTATCGGTTGGTATGAAAATGCAACTATATTCCATAAAGAATACAGAAAGCGTAGGGGGAGCAAGAAAAAACGGAGAGTGGAACACTATAGATTATTTGTGTGAGGTTGGTTCTGAAAATGGTAGATTATTAACAATACCTGAAAGAATATTCCAAATACCCCGAGGAAAAGGTTTTCCCGGTCAATCTAATGTTTGGTACAAAATGAGGAAAATTCAAAGGTAATCGAATTTAAAAAGCAATTAATAAAACTGATAAACCATGAAATAGCTACTAGAGACAAAATCAACAAGAAAGAAAAACGAGGCGGAAAGCCTAACAAAAAAGAGATACTTGCTATTGAGCGATCAGCCGTTGAAAAGACATGGGAGTTTTATGAAAACAAAGGCTATGAGCTTATGTCGGTAGAAACAGATAATGTTGGGTGGGATCTTGTGGCAGTTAAAGAAAAAGAAACTCTTGTGATAGAGGTTAAGGGTCATAAGGGGAATGTAATTCAATTTGAGTTAACACCCAACGAGTACACGCAATTAAAAGAGCAAAAAAATAATTACAGGGTTTGTGTTGTACGTAACGCACTGACTTCACCAGATTTAATGGAGTTCGTGCCTAAAAAGAAAATGGTTGCTGGTTACTCGCTGAAAACAGTGGAAATGAAATGGTAAGGCTAGATGAAAAAGTTGCAGCAAAGGCTGTGCAAATTGGCTTCTAACAATCACATTCACGCGGACAGCAAAAAGCGCCGCTCGTTCCTCGCTTTGCTTTTCCCTGCCGGTGATGCGTGGCGTTATATTTAAATGAAAATTTATCACA
>AASF01001900.1 GCA_000168735.1 Candidatus Endoriftia persephone str. Hot96_1+Hot96_2
ACGAATTCGCCCTTGATCAAAGAGGTCACCGAACAGGCGGCGATGGCGATCGGCCTGATCGAGAATATCCAGCGTGAAGACCTCAATCCGCTAGAGGAGGCAAATGCCCTGTAGCCGGCTACTGCTGGAGTTCGATCTGACCCACCAAGAGGTGGCTAAGGCGGTGGGCAAAATCCTCGNCAACCCCACTGGNTTACCCAAACCCTGGNTTTGCGCCGTGCGTGGGACCCCTTAAAGAAGGGAGCGGTAAAAGCTCTGGTTGGAAACGGGCCGGGATCGAGATGGGCCATGCACGGGCGCCTGTTAGGATTAAAGGGTGAACAGCAGAGCGAGGCCGGCCAGCTGGTGGTCTCCCGCGGGCTTACCGTGAGAGAGACTGAGCGGCTTGTGCGCAAGTTGCAGGAGCAGGGTGAAAAACCTGCCAAGCCGATCGCTGCTGAGCAGGACCCGAATGTGAAGCGCCTGCTGAATGATCTGACCGAGCGATTGGGTGCGAAGGTTGATATCAAGCAGAGCCGCCAAGGGCAAGGGCAAGCTAGTCATTGCCTACAATAGCCTGGACGAGCTGGAAGGCATCCTGGCGCATATTAAATAGATTTATCATGATATTTCATGATATTTGACAGTATATTCTGAAGCCCCTATAGTCCACGCCACTTTGCGATGTGGCTGGAGAGGGCCGGGGTCTGGAGTGCGGACTATCGGCGATAATAGCCAGATACGCAGGATCATCTTGATACAGATGGGGTTCTCTCTGTTGCTGGCGCTGGTACTATTGTCTGTTTGGAAAAGTCACATGCTTGGTCAGCATTGACAGGTGGCTTAATCGCCCACCGTTTGCGAACGCCTTCTCAGCGAGTAGCATTTTTGTGCACTACCGGCGCACAAGAATCGAGTAAGATACTCGCCCGGATATATGGAACAGAGTTACAGAAACTCCTCTTGACGGGGATGATGTTCGCGGCCGCGGTCATTTTGGTTGATCCTCTGAATATCGCTGTAGTGCTCCGGGGCATACCTATTCGTACCAGGTGCTGATCCCCCTTTTGGTGTTAACATTTTCTGATCACGTGTAGCCAAGGTTAAAAAGAACATGGCAGGCGAAACCCTGACTTCTGGTGAGTACATCAAACACCATCTGACCAATCTGACCTATGGTCAGCATGCTGATGGTTCCTGGGGCATTGCCCACAGCGCAGCAGAGGCCAAGGAGATGGGCTTCTGGGCGATTCATCTGGATACCATGTTCTGGTCGATCGGCTTGGGTGTGCTCTTCCTCTACTTTTTCAAAAAAGCAGCCGATGCAGCGACCGCCGGTATTCCCGGTGGACTGCAGAACTTTGTTGAATGGATAGTCGAGTTTATCGACACTAGCGTACGCGGCTCCTTTCGTTCGAAGAACGACATGGTTGCGCCGCTGGCGCTGACAATCTTTGTCTGGATCTTTCTGCAGAATCTGATGGATCTGGTGCCGGTAGATCTGATCCCCTGGTTCACCAATCTGCTCGGCATCCACTTTATGAAAGTTGTGCCATCGACCGATCCCAATGCCACTTTTGGTATGGCTATCGGCGTCTTCACTCTGGTGATCTTCTACACCATCAAGATTAAAGGGGTTGGCGGTTTTGTCGGTGAACTGACGCTACAACCCTTCTCGTCGAAGAATCCAGCCGTCAATGCGCTGTTCATCCCGATCAACTTCATCCTCGAATTTGTCAGCCTGATCGCCAAGCCGATCTCTCTCGCACTGCGACTCTTCGGTAACATGTACGCTGGTGAGATGATCTTCATCCTCATTCACATTATGTACAATGCTGGCGTTATGTTCGGCCTGTTTGGCGGTGCACTGCAACTTGGCTGGGCTATCTTCCATATCCTGATCATCACGCTGCAGGCGTTCATCTTTATGACCCTGACCATTGTCTATCTAGATATGGCGCATAACGAACACTGATTTCTTTTCAATATTTCCATTATTTGATTCGATAAACGGGAGACCAAAATGGAACAAGCACTGCTGTACATTGCCGGCGCAATAATGATGGGCCTGGGTGCTCTGGGTGCCGCTGTAGGCATCGGCGTACTCGGTGGCCGCTTTCTCGAGGGTGCGGCTCGTCAGCCCGAACTTATTCCCATGTCTGCGTACCCAGTTTCTTCATTCGTGAAATGGGTCNTTGGTTGATGCCGTGCCCATGTATCGCTGTTGGGTCTGGCCATGTACGTACTGTTCGCGGTTGCCGGGTAATCTGGGCTGACTGTCGAACGGAATATCCTCTCGTCACAACCGAGGTAATTCCGGGATGAACATCAATCTGACTCTATTTGGTCAGCTCATCTCTTTCATGGTGTCCGTCGTGGTTCACGATGAAATACGTGTGGACCCCGATGATGGGCGCACTCGATGCCCGCAAGAAAGAGATTGCCAGCGGGCTTGACCGGCGCTGAGCGTGGGTCAGCACGAGCAGGAGCTTGCTCAGGAACGTGCCAAGGGTGCGCTACACGAAGCCAAGAGCCAGGCGGCTGAAATCGTCACCCAGGCGCAAAAGCGTGCT
>AASF01001899.1 GCA_000168735.1 Candidatus Endoriftia persephone str. Hot96_1+Hot96_2
GATCACGGCGCTGACCATGCCGGTCAGGGCAAGTAGGGTGATGAGCCCCATCGCCAATCCCGCGCGTATCTGTAGTGACTGACCGATAAACCGAAACATCAGTGCTCTCCCATGCCGGATGAGCCGCCTCTGCCGCCTTCCTCCAGGCATCGCCGGGTCAGGTGGCTCGGGCTAGTTTTTTTAGGGTTAATCCTTTTGCTTTTGCGGTTAAGCAAAAGTCCGCTGCATGACGCCATCATAAATCTTTTTTTCCTTTCTTAACAATGCATTAGAGGTGTTACCCCCTCTAACTCAAAGGTGGTAGTCGAGTCTCTCGCTGGAAATCCGCGCTTGATTGAGATCAAGAGCCACGAGATTTGTGCGTCTTATCTTCCACGCCGAACCCTGCCGGAGATGCGAGATATGGCTACGCAGAGAACCAAACAACTATCCGTACTGACAATGAATACCCTAGCCTTTACCGCCTGCTTTGCGGTTTGGGTGATGTTTTCCATTATCGGGATACCGATCAAAGAGTTGCTGACGCTCAGCGAGACTCAGTTCGGCATTCTGATCGCTACGCCGATCCTGACCGGCTCCGTAGCGCGACTGCCGGTGGGCATCTGGACTGACAGATACGGCGGTCGTATCGTCTATTTCATCTTGATGCTCTGCACTATCCTGCCGCTTTACTTGATCAGCGAGGCGACGCAGTACTGGCAATTCCTGGTGCTGGGTCTGTTTGTCGGTATCGCCGGCGCCTCGTTCTCGGTAGGTATTGCCTACACTGCCCGCTGGTTTAGCAAAGAGAAGCAGGGTTTTGCGATGGGCATCTTCGGGGCCGGTAACGCCGGTGCCGCGCTGACCAAGTTTGTCGCCCCCTCGATTGTCGTCGCCTATGGTTGGGAGACGGTACCACAGGTCTATGCCGTCGCCATGTTTGTAGTGGTGGTACTGTTCTGGATATTCACCTATGAGGATCCCGAGCACAAGGTGGCTTCCCATGTCACGCTGGGTCAACAGCTGGCCCTGCTGAAGGATCCGCACATCTGGAAGTACATGCAGTACTACTCACTGGTGTCTGGTGGTTTTGTCGGTCTCTCCCTGTGGATGACCAAGTACTACATCGCCGAGTACGGCTTCGACCTTACCCATGCTGCGCTGCTGGCCGCGATCTTCGTACTGCCCTCCGGTGTGATTCGCGCCTTGGGAGGGTGGTTTTCCGACAAGTATGGTGCCTACAAGGTGACCTGGTGGGTGATGTGGATCTCCTGGGTCTGTCTGTTCCTGATGTCTTATCCGCAGACCGAGATGGTAATCAAGACCATCAATGGCGAGGTCAACATCGGTGTCGGCCTCAATGTTTGGGCGTTTACCGCGCTGCTGTTTGTCGTCGGCATCGCCTGGGGGTTTGGCAAGGCCTCAGTCTTCAAGTTCCTCTCCGATGAGTACCCCGACAACATCGGTGTCGCCTCTGGCATTGTGGGTTTGGCTGGCGGTATGGGTGGTTTTATGTTGCCGATTATGTTTGGTGCCCTGATCGATTTCACCGGCATCAACAGCGCGGTCTTCATGCTGCTCTATGGCGCCACCTGTGTCTCCCTGATCTGGATGCACTACACCTTTGCCAAAGAACACCAGGAGAAGGATCAGCAGATCGCCAAGGATCATGCACTATGACCAGTATGCTCGTATGCATGAGAACCCGGATGAGTATGTGGCCGCCCGTGCTGCCTGTCGAACAGGCCGATCTGCTTGAGGAATTGATCACCAAATACAGCGCTGCTCGCGCCAAGGCTGAAGCGGAGGCGCAAAGGATCCGGAAGGGCCAGACCAAGGGCAAGAGCGTCGACTGGTCTCGACTACATTCAAACCACGCTATATAGAGAGAACGATTATGTCTGACATAAAAGAGTGGAACCCGGAGGACCCCCAGTTCTGGGAGTCGAAGGGACCAAAGATCGCTAATAGAAATCTGTGGATTTCCATACCCAGCCTGCTCAGCGGATTCGCGGTATGGCTCTACTGGGGCATCATCACGGTACAGATGCTGAACCTGGGCTTCCCTTTTGAAAAGGCGGAGCTGTTTACCCTGGCGGCGATTGCTGGTCTGACGGGCGCCACCCTGCGTATCCCGTCGAGCTTCTTCATCCGCATCGCGGGTGGCAGGAATACCATCTTCTTTACGACGGCGCTGTTGATGATTCCAGCGATCGGTGCCGGCTTTGCGCTGCAGGACAAGGACACGCCGCTATGGGTGTTCCAGATGCTGGCATTCCTTTCTGGCTTCGGTGGCGGTAACTTCGCCTCATCTATGTCCAACATCAGCTTCTTCTTTCCGAAGCGGATGCAGGGCCTGGCGCTGGGTCTGAATGCGGGTCTGGGTAATGCCGGTGTGACCACCCATGCAGATCCTGATCCCTCTGGTGATGACCTTCGGCATCTTCGGTGGCGAGCCGATGATCCTGCAGAACACCTCGGGCACCCTGATCGGTAAGATCCCCGCCGGTTCAGAGACCTAACATCTTTAATGCCGGTTTTGTCTGGCTGCTGCTGCTGATACCTCTGGCCTTCGCCGGTTGGTTTGGCATGAACAACATTCGTACGGATGAGGTCTCTCCCCATATTGGTTCCCCGCTCGGAGCCATGTCCAAGATCGCTGGTATGTTGATC
>AASF01001898.1 GCA_000168735.1 Candidatus Endoriftia persephone str. Hot96_1+Hot96_2
CGGGGCTGGCGCGCTGGCGATTGCAGCGCTGTTTGAAGCGGATTCGTCGATCTACCAGCAGTCGGCCTGGAGTGCCGCCTATCTGTCGATGGCGGGGTTGATGCTGGTGGGGATGGTGACCACCCTGCTGATCAGTGAACCCGAGGTGGATGCGAATGGTGAGACGCGCCGCCGCGAGGTCGGAGGGGATCGAGCTGCTGGAGCAGCAGGGGCTGGCTGCCACGCCCGCTGCGACGGTTTAGCGAATGGTTTTATGCGGCGGCGATCAGCCCATTTGTCGACTTTATCGTCCGCTACCGTTGGCATGCCCTGTTGATCCTGACACTGATCGCCAGCTACCGGGATCTCCGATGTGGTGCTGGGGGTGATCTCCAACGTCTTTTATGTGGATATGGGATACAGCAAGGCGGAAGTGGCGACCATCACCAAGGTCTACGGGGTGATTATGACCCTGGTCGGGGCAGGCTTGGGTGGCCTATTGATGGTGCGTATTGGGGTGATGCGGGTATTGTTGATCGGCGGTCTGCTGGCTGCCGCGACCAATCTGCTGTTTGTCTGGCTGGCCGGGCTGGGACACGATTTGGGGATGCTGACGCTGGTGATCTCGGTTGATAACCTTTCGGGGGGGCTGGCTTCGGCCGCCTTTATCGCCTACCTGTCGAGCTTGACCAATGTCTCCTATTCGGCAACCCAGTATGCGCTGTTCAGCTCGGTGATGCTGCTACTGCCTAAGCTTGTCGGCGGTTTTTCCGGGGGTGATGGTTGATTCGATCGGGCTACGCCAGTTTTTTTATTACTACCACCCTGATGGGGGTGCCAGTGTTGTTGCTGATCCTGTTGGCGATGCGCTATGTGCCGGCAGAGGAGAATCAGCATGGTTGAGCCGATGAGCTATCTGACGGCGTTTGTCGTCGGACTTTCGGGCGGGGTGCAACTGTATTGGCATGTGCGGCGGGATCATCGGTGCGCTGACCTTCGGGCTACCTGAGAAGCTGCGCGGCAGCCTGGTTGATACCCTACCCTATCAGCTGGGTTACAACCTGGGGCGGATCAGCAGTTATGTGATCGCCCGGCGGCATCATGGGCGGGCTGGGTATGTTGCTGGCGGAGCTGGTGCCGGTCTATCTGGCGCAGCGGGTATTGCTCGGGGTGGCCGGTCTCTTCATGCTCTTTCTTGGCCTCTATCTGGGAGGCTGGTGGCTTGGGCTGGCTCGCATCGAGGCACTGGGTGGCGCGCTGTGGCGGCGCATAGAGCCCCATCGCTCGCCATCTGCTGCCGGTGCACACGCCGGGGCAGGCCTGGGTGCTGGGGCCTAATCTGGGGCTGGATCCCCTGTGGTCTCGTCTATAGCACCCTGGCCTGGAGTGTTTCGGCCGGCAGTGTGCTGGAGGGGGCGGGGTTGATGCTTGCGTTTGGCCTGGGCACTCTGCCAAATCTGTTTGCGATGGGGCTGCTAGGCAGCGGGATCGCCCGCTGGGCCAAGGATATCCGGGTGCGCCGCGCGGCGGGGCTGATGGTGATCGGCTTTGGGTTGGTGACAGTATGGCGGGCGTTGTGAGCCCGCCGCACTGTGCAGAGTCCCTCAGTCGATAAAAAACTGCTGTTTCAGCTGGGCCTTGTAGAAGCGGGGCTCTCCGCTGGGGCTTGACCTTGGATGGAAAAGTTGAGTGTCTCCCGGTCAGTGATGCGGAACTCACCCAGGTAGTAGATGGCGCCTGTCTCCTTGACCTCCCGCATCGGGATGTCGATGCGCTGACCAAGGATATTGGTGGCGTAGGCCCTGGACTATGGCGTGGGCCGGGGAACCGGTGGTTCCGGCCTGGGTTTTAATCACACTCACATTTAGCAGGCCCCGGTATTTGCTGCGCTGAATCTGGTACGCTTTGGCAACCTCGCTGTCGAGTGCCGCGGTCGGTAGGGCATTGTGGTGGATCTTGTAGCCGGGGATGGTGGTGCTGTTCTCCGCCAGCAGATTGGCGGAAAAGAGATAGAGCAGGGCTAGTGCGATCTGCGCGATCTTGGTTTTCATGATGATACTCCTCCTCTCCTGGTGCCGTTGTGCGCTGCAGGGTCGCCGGGGCCAGACTCTGGCCGACGACCGCAGGGTAAGGATAGCGCAACTGTCGCAGCCGGGAGAGGGCCCTGTGCAGTAATTCAGGAGGCTTTGCGTTTCCTCACCAGCTTCGGGTAGGGGCGTTCGCCCGGTCTGAGTGGCTGACGGCTGTTGATACGGTTGGACATGTTGCGCAACGCAGTGAGCTGCTTGGCTACATCGGTGTACTGTTCCTGCAGTTCGGCGATTCGGAAT
>AASF01001897.1 GCA_000168735.1 Candidatus Endoriftia persephone str. Hot96_1+Hot96_2
GCGAATCGCCCTGATCAAAAATTCAAAGATCGCCGAGGGTGTGCAGATCAACGCCAATTGCGTGATCGAAGATGCAGAGATTGGTGTCAACTCCCGTATCGGCCCGTTTGCCAGGATTCGCCCCGAGACCCGTCTGGCCGATTCGGTGCATGTCGGCAACTTCGTCGAGGTGAAGAAATCTGAGGTCGGCTCGGGCAGCAAGATCAACCACCTGAGTTATATCGGCGACAGCATCATCGGCAGCAAGGTGAATGTTGGTGCTGGCACCATCACCTGTAACTATGATGGCGCCAACAAACATCAGACAGTAATCGGTGACAACGCCTTCATCGGCTCAGACTCACAGCTGGTGGCGCCGGTGATCATCGGCGAAGGCGCGACCATTGGCGCAGGTTCCACCGTTACCCGAGATGCACCATCGAGCACCCTGACCCTGAGCCGAGCCAAGCAGATCACGGTGGCAGGCTGGAAGCGTCCGGAAAAAAATAGCAAATAAGATTCACGGAGTAGATCTCAATGTGTGGCATTGTTGGTGCTGTCGCCCAGCGCGATGTGGCCCCTATCCTGCTGGAGGGCCTGAAACGACTCGAATACCGGGGTTATGACTCGGCCGGTCTGGCGGTTATCAGTGAGACGGACGCTATTACCCGTCACCGGGCGCTTGGCAAGGTGCGGGAGCTGGAGCAGATCCTTGAGCAGGAGCCGTTGCCAGGCAAGCTTGGTATCGCCCACACCCGTTGGGCCACCCATGGCGAGCCCTCGGTGTGTAATGCCCATCCGCACGTCTGCAAGGGACGGGTGGCACTGGTGCAACAACGGCATCATCGAAAATCATGAGGCGTTGCGCCAATCACAAACGCAGCAGGGCCACAGGTTTAGCTCCGACACCGATACTGAGGTCATCGTCCATGCCATCTATAACGAACTGGAGCAGGGCGTCGACCTGCTCGATGCAGTGCGCAACACCACAAGACTGCTGGATGGTGCCTATGCCCTCGGCGTGATCAACACCGCTGATCCAGTGCGCCTGATCACCACCCGCCACGGCAGCCCGCTGGTGATCGGCCTCGGCATCGGTGAAAACTGCAGGCGCCTCAGATGTGTTGTGCGCTGCTGGCGGTGACCCAGAAGTTCATCTTCCTCGAAAGAGGGTGACATTGCAGAGCTGACCCGTCTTGGTGTCAACATCTACGACAAGGACGGTAAGCGGGTCGAGCGGCCGATCAAAGAGTCGGGGCTGTCTGCCGATGCGGTGGAGCGCGGTGAGTTCCGCCACTACATGATGAAGGAGATCTATGAGCAGCCTCGTGCGATCGCCGACACCTTGGAAGGCCGAATCACCAGCACAAAGGTATTGCCAAGCAGCTTCGGACTGGGCGCTGAGGCGCTGCTGAGCGAGGTGAAGGCGGTGCAGATTGTCGCCTGCGGCACCTCGTACCATGCCGGTTTGATCTCCCGCTACTGGTTTGAATCCCTCACCGGCCTGCCCTGCAACGTGGAGGTGGCCAGCGAGTACCGCTATCGAAAACACTATGTGCCGAAGGATTGCCTGTTTGTCACCATCTCCCAGTCGGGTGAGACGGCAGATACCCTGGCGGCCCTGAAATTGTCGAAGGAGCTGGGCTACGCCAAATCTCTGTCGATCTGTAATGTGCCGGAGAGCTCGTTGGTGCGCGAGTCAGATCTGTCTCTGCTGACCCACGCGGGACCGGAGATCGGTGTCGCCTCAACCAAGGCCTTTACCACCCAGCTGGTGGCGCTGCTGTTTCTGGTCTCCAGTGCTGGGGGCGCTTACAACGGCATGGATGAGAAAGACACGAGGCCCGGTCGGGTCGAGGCGATGCGCAGCCTGCCCGGCAAGCTCGAGTCGGTGCTGGAGCTGGATGAGGAGATCAAGGCGCTGGCAGAGCGCTTCACCGACAAGAACCATGCCCTGTTCCTCGGTCGTGGCGACCAGTATCCGGTGGCGATGGAGGGCGCGCTGAAGCTGAAGGAGATCTCCTATATCCATGCCGAGGCCTACCCGGCCGGTGAGCTGAAACATGGCCCGCTGGCACTGATCGACAATGAGATGCCGGTAATCGCGGTGGCACCCAACAATCAGCTGGTGGAGAAACTTAAATCGAATCTGGAAGAGGTGCGTGCCCGTGGTGGTGAACTGTTCATCTTTGCCGACGAGCGTCTCGAGATTGAATCCAGACACCGGGCGTGACCGTGATC
>AASF01001896.1 GCA_000168735.1 Candidatus Endoriftia persephone str. Hot96_1+Hot96_2
CGTCTGATCGGCCGTGGCGTGGAGGAGATCAAGACCCTCGCCAGCCAGCTTCCCTACCAATTTGTTGGCACTGAGACGGCGGTGCCGCGGATCCGCACGCTGGCTGGCGATGTCTCGCCGGTTGAGGTCTCCGCTGAGGTGCTCAAAGTGTTGGCACAGCGCGCCGAGTCAACCCTCGGCGGTGATCTTACCGGGGTGGTGATTACCGTCCCCGCCTACTTCGACGAAGCGCAGCGTCAAGACCACCAAAGACGCCGCCAGACTGGCCGGTCTGAATGTCTTCCGGCTGCTCAACGAACCCACCGCCGCGGCCGTTGCCTACGGACTCGACAAGGGGGCCGAAGGGTTGCACGCGATCTACGACTTGGGTGGTGGCACCTTCGATATCTCCATTCTGCGGCTGCACAAGGGGGTCTTCGAGGTGCTGGCTACCGGTGGTGATTCAGCCCCTTGGCGGTGACGATTTCGACCGTGTAGTGGCGGAGTGGATGATGCAGCAGGCGGGCATCCAGGACGGCGCGGACCACCGCCAGATGCGTCGTCTGATGCGCGACGCCTGTGCCGCCAAAGAGGCCCTGAGCGAAGCGGATGCGACTGAGATCGAGCTTGAACTGGCGGATGGTACACATTGGCAGGGCCCGGCTTGAGCGCGAACAGTTCAACGCGCTGGTCGAACCGCTGATCAAAAAGACCCTGATGGCCTGTCGCCGGGCGCTGCGCGATGCGGGGTGTCGAACCGGAGCAGGTCGAAGAGGTGGTGATGGTGGGCGGTTCTACTCGGGGTACCGCGGGTGCGTGAGCGGGTTGGTGAACTATTTGGTGGTGAGCCGCTGGGTCGATATCGACCCGGATCGGGGTGGTGGCGGTGGGGGCGGCGATCCAGGCCGACATCCTGGCCGGCAACAAGCCCGATGACGAGATGCTGCTGCTCGACGTGATCCCCCTCTCGCTCGGCATCGAGACTATGGGTGGGCTGGTGGAGAAGCTGATCAGCCGCAACACCACCATCCCGGTGGCCCGCGCCCAGGAGTTCAGCAGCTTCAAGGGATGGCCAGACGGCGATGGCGATCCACGTGCTGCAGGCTGAGCGGGAGCTGGTCAGCGATTGCCGCTCCTTGGCGCGATTCGAGCTACGCGGTATCCCACCGATGGTGGCCGGCGCGGCGCGCATTCGCGTCACCTTCTCGGTGGATGCGGATGGCCTGCTCAGCGTGATGGCGGTGGAGCAGAGCAGCGGGGTGCAGGCACAGATCGAGGTCAAACCCTCCTACGGGCTGACCGATAACGAGATCGAAAGCATGCTGCGCGCCTCTATCGACCATGCCGATGATGACAAACAGGGCGCGTGCTCTGCGTGAGCAGCAGGTGGAAGCGGATCGGGTGATTGAGGCGCTGGAAGCAGCGCTGGCCGCAGGATGGTGAGCGGTTGCCTCGATAGTGACGAGCGCGCCACCATCGATGCCGCCCTGCAGCAGCTGCGTGACCTCTCCCGCGCCGATAGCCTGGGCCGAGATCAAGCAGGCGATCTCGGCGCTGGAGAAGGCCTGTGGCTTCTACGTCGAGCGGCGCATGAATCAGAGTATCCAGCAGGCGATGGCTGGCCACAGTGTTAATGAATTTGAGTGAGTTTCAGCAGGAGAAGCCGTAATGACCCAGTTGAATCTTCCTGCCCCACGAAGAGATCTGCCCCGAGGGTGCCGTGATCGAGGCGGAGCCAGGCACCACCATCTGCGATGCGGTCGCTGGCCGTCGGCGTCGAGATCGAGCATGCTTGTGAGAAGTCCCTGCGCCTGCACCACCTGCCACGTGATCGTGCGTGAGGGTTTTGATTCCCTGGAGGAGTCGACTGAGGAGGAGGATGACCTGCTCGACAAGGCCTGGGGGCTGGAGCCGGAGTCGCGCCTTAGCTGTCAGGCGCGGGTAGGGGATGAGGATCTGGTGATCGAGAGTTCCCAAATACACCATCAACATGGTCTCAGAGAGCCACTGAGCGAGGAGCATGTCATGGGACTGAACGTGGATCGATATCCAGGATATCGCCATCGAGCTGGACGAGGCCTACCCCTGAGGTGGATC
>AASF01001895.1 GCA_000168735.1 Candidatus Endoriftia persephone str. Hot96_1+Hot96_2
GGGATGCGCACCGCCAGACCATAGAACAGCAGGAAGAAGATCACTGAGGGAAATTGGGCGCCACTTTCGTCTGTTGCAGCTCGAACAGATCGAAGCTCCAGCGGCCAGCGTTGGCGTCGGCGTAGTTCCAGCCAAGCATGATGACGCCGGTCAACAACAGTAACAGACCGGTGCCCATGAATTGGTAGTAGCGCGCCTGGGCCAGCTCTGATTCTGGCGAGGTGGACCAGCGAGCGATTAGAAATCCTACCAGGCCCAGCTCCATCGCCGAGAGCAAGGTGAACCAGAGTAGATCGACGCTGGTGAACATGCCCATCAGTGCGGATTCAACCGCCAGCACCAGTGGCATAAAGAGTGCGTGAGGGGTCAGCTCGCGCACCTGACCGTAGATCACAACCAGCAGACAGAGCAGCGCCGTCAGCAGGATGAAGATCACGCTCACCCCATCCACCGCGGCGTGGTAGGCAAGCGGGCCAAACCAGGGGCATCCGCTCGGCCAGTTGCATCGCCTCTTGCGTGGGATCGAAGAAGTTCAGCAGCAGCAGCGCCAGCAACAGCTCCAGTAGCGCGAAACCGGTACCAAGCAGGGGTACTGCGCGGCTCTCCCGCCAGCCGAGCAGGGTGGCCATGCCGAGCAGCGGCAGCAGCTGTAGCGCGCTGAGGATGGGGAAGCCCGCCTGGGCGCTCCAGTGGATCTCATGCATCATCGACCAGTTTCCTTAGAGTATCACCGCGAAGGTCGCCATGATCAGCAACAGCAGATAGCGGGGCTGGGCCAGCAGCTCTTCGATCCGCAACAGCCTGGAACCAAGCCGCTCGATCAGGTTGATCAAGCCCCTCACCAACCGCCTTTGAGCACCAGATGCTCCTCAAACCAGTGCAGGCACTTGAGGCGATGCCTTCCATCAGCTTGCCTGACCAGCCCCATGCCTTGTGCCCACATCGCCCTCGCTGGAGGGTAGCGGTTGGCCCTTGCGCCCCTGCCATTGGGCCAGGGAGCTGATCGCATTGGCACGGGCCGGCATGCCGACCAGTGGTACGATCACCCGGTCGTCGAACTCCTGGGTTGTCTCGGGCTAGCTGCTGAGTAGGATGAGTCAACAGCCAGTCGCTGACCGGATCGAGCCAAAAGCGGTTGATGGCTGCGGTAAACAGCCAGCGGCGCTTGCGCAGCCAGGCAGGTGCCGCTCGGGTCGGGCGTGACATCAGGTGCATGTGGGCCGGCGAGAGCAGGAACTGATAGGCGCGCCAGATGGCGTGGATCGCCAGATGCCAGGCTGCCAGCTCGAATAGCCCCAGGCCGCACTCGACGAACATCAGCCCCACCTGGGCGGTGGTGGAGAACATCAGCGTGCTCTTTACATCGGTCTGCACCAGTGTGCAGAGGTAGCCATAGGCCACTGTCAGCAGACCAAACAGCAGAATCACCACCATCATCAGCGGTGTCTGCTCGAATACTGGCTGCAGGCGGATCAGCAGATAGACGCCAGCATGCACCATCAGTGAGCCGTAGAACACCGCACTGGAGGGGGTCGGCCCTTCCAGGGCGCGGCTGATCCAGGGCGAGAAGGGCACCTGGGCCGACTTCATCCAGTGCCGCCAGCAGGAAGCCGGAGCCGAGCAGACTGGCGCTGAGTCTGCTCATACCGGTAACGCCATCGGTGATTGCTGGCCATTCCAGATCACCGATCCAGAACAGTGCGAGAAACAGCGCCAGCACGAAACACAGGCATCGCCGATGCGGTTGGTGACAAACGCCCGGGTCGCATTGGTGGTGGCAGTGGGTCAGGTCCAACGCGTAACACGACCAGCAGATAGGGAGGCGACACCGGCCAGCTCCCAGCCGACAAATGCCAGTGCCGCACTGCCTGCACATCACGATTAGCAGCATACACTGCCATGAACAGGCAGAGCAGCCATATAAGAAGCGTTGGAAGCCCGCCTCGCGATGCAGATAGTTGACCGAGAAACGCAGCGTGATCAGGGAGATAGCGGCTACCAGGGTCGCCATCGAGAGCCCCAGTGCATCCAGCTTGAAGCTGATGCGGATATGATAGTCGCCGCTACTGAGCCACTCGCCGAACCGGATTTGGCCACGGCGCATCGCCGATCAGCAGGGCCAACAGGTCGACCAGCAGCAGGATGATCAGTGACAGCGCGCCTGCCAGTAGTGCGACCCGCGCTGTGAGGCGCTCACCGAACTCACCACGATTGCCCTCAAAGGTGTAGGAGAGGGCGATCCAGACGGCCGCCAGTAGCGGCAGTACCGGGATCATCGGGATTAGCCCATGCAGTGGAGCGAACAGAGGGGAGTGGGCGAGTTCATACATGGTCGGTCGCTCCGGGTTGTTTCAGCAGCACCGGCGTGAGTGGATCCATCTGGCCGTTGTACCAGTCAGCCGAGCACTCTACTGCTGGGTAGCTGGCTCCAGCTTGCCCTGCCAGCGTACCCAGCCCTTGGTCGGGATAAAAGACATCGATGCGCTCGCTGTCTGGATCTTTGGGCGCTGAGCAGCAGCCAGCCCTTGCCCACCAGCTCCTGCAGCGGTGGTTGGCGCAGATAGATCTCAGTCAGCATCTCGGTGCTCTGTTCCGACGATCACCTGGCAGCCCGCATTCGCCTCATGGATCTCGATCATCTGGCCCGCGGTAGGGCNCCGGTAGCGCAGATCGGACGCTGGCACCCTCCATCACACCGAACAGGCCGGAGATGTTGTGGGTCACCTTGGAGCCGCAGCCATACTGTTCGTTGTCGACGGTGGAGAAGTAGTACTCCAGGCTGATGCCGGCGCCGACCGGGCCGTTGGCCAGCAGCAGGCGCTCGATGATGCGGCCGTCTGGATCGCGGGTAGGATCGTAGGAGATGAGGAAGGCGCGCCGGTCCCAGAACGCCCCTTGGGTGATCGATCGGCGGCCGATAAAGGCGCAGGCGTTGGTGGCGTGACCTAACTCCGGGCGCGCCTGGCTGAAGTCGTTGGCGCGTCCCTGGATGTGGGTCAGCGCCTGTTTCAGCCCCGGATGCTTGGGAGCAGAGAAGAACTTACGGCAGCGCTCGTGGGCCGAATGGTGGCAGGCCTGGTGCAGATCCTGCTGGATACTGGCCAGCTCCTGGCGATGGCTTTCCGGTACCTTGTCGAGGTCGAACCAGTCGATATTTTCGTCGCAGGTGTTGTGGAAGGCGCCGATGAACCAGCAGTCGTCGGGGATATCGATGCCGCGCTCGCGCAGTAGTGTGCGGACCACCGGACGATTGCATATCGCGGCCTGGATACGGGCATTCGGTCCGGAGTGGCGGCCGCTGCAGGCACCGCAATCGTAGGCGGCGCGGTGCGGGTTGTTTTCGCTGCTGGACCCGTGGCCCATGATGATTGGCAGCCGCGAAAAGCCATCCACCAGACCGAGATTCTGTAGGAACGCCTCGGCCCGGTCGGCCTGCTCGATGTCGGAGAAGCCGAGACGGTTCTGTTCGATACTGCCCTCCGGGGCATCGGGCGCTGCGGTGAGGGCGAGATCGGTGGTCACCGGGGTCTCATAGCGTTCTCGCAGGCGCGCTGAAAGTTGCCCCAGCTTCAATGGCGCCACTACCTTGGCGGCCAGTACTGCCAGTGCGCCGGGGGCTGCCAAGGTCATCAATGCGGTGGAGCCGAGCAGGTTGCGGCGGGTCTCCTGAAACAACAATCCT
>AASF01001894.1 GCA_000168735.1 Candidatus Endoriftia persephone str. Hot96_1+Hot96_2
ACACCACGATGGCTAAGAAGCTGATCAAAGAACTGGCTCCACAGCTGGGTGAGGAGTGCGTCAATGCCCTGGCTCAGCACCGACCAGCGGGTCGGTAGTGAGCTGCGCGCCCAGCGCGAGCGAGTCGTCCAGCTGAAACAAAAGCTGAAAAACATCAACGATCCACGAGCAAAAAACCTGCTGTCGCTGGTCGACCATCTAGTGCGCCGCTCGGTCTGGCTGGTAGGCGGCGACGGCTGGGCCTACGACATCGGTTCCGGCGGTCTCGATCATGCACTCGCATCTGGGCGCAACATCAACGTGCTGGTGCTCGATAGCTGAAGTCTACTCCAACACCGGCGGGCAGATGTCGAAATCGACCCCCACCGCCGCCACGGCCAAGTTCGCCTCAGCGGGCAAGCGCATCGGCAAGAAGGATCTGGCAATGCAGGCTATCTCCTACGGCAACGTCTACGTGGCACGGGTGGCGATGGGCGCCAGTCCCCAGCAGACCCTGCTGGCGATGCGTGAGGCTGAAGAGTACGATGGCCCCTCGCTGATCCTCGCCTACAGCCCTTGTATCGCCCACGGATACGACCTGCGCCAGGGCCTGGAGCAGCAGAAACTGGCGGTGGAGAGCGGCTACTGGCCGCTAATTCGCTACAGTCCGGCGCTGCGCAAGGCGGGCCACCGGCCCTTCGTGCTCGATTCGCCGCGGCCGCGGATCCGCCTCAAGGACTACGCCTACAACGAGATGCGCTATAAGCTGCTGACCCGTACCCACCCGGATGAGGCGGAGCACCTGATCCAGGTGGCACAAGAGTTGGTCGATCTACGATGGGATACTTACGAACACATGGCCGAACAAGAGCCGACCGAGTTCCAGCCGGTCGCCTAATGCAGCGCGCGCTGCGACGGCTCTTCATCCTCTTCGCTCTGCTGCCACTCCCCCTGTTAGCGGGGGAGTGGTCGGGCTATATCGAGGCCCAAGGCCGCTATTTCAGTCAGCACCCGCTGGAACCTGAGCAACGCAGCAGCCTGCTCTCCCTCGCCGCCGAGCCGGAGTTCTACCACGCTTGGGATGACGACCGGCAGAGCCTGGTGTTCCGCCCCTTCTACCGCTGGGACTCAGCCGACAGCGAGCGTAGCCACGGCGACATCCGCGAGCTGCTCTGGACCTACGCCGCAGAAAACTGGGAGCTGCAAGCCGGCATCGGCAAAGTCTTCTGGGGTGTGACCGAGGCACGTCACCTGGTCGACATCATCAACCAGACCGATCTGGTGGAGAACCTGGATGCCGAGCAGAAACTGGGCCAGCCCGATGATCCGCTTCTCTAGCGAGCGCGACTGGGGGCTGCTCGATCTGTTTGTGCTGCCCGGCTTTCGTGAACGGACTTTTCCGGGGATCCACGGACGGTTTCGCAGCCAGCCCCGGGTCGATCGTGACCTGACCCGCTACGAATCGGACAAAGAGGATCGCCACATCGACCTAGCGATCCGCTGGGCCCACAGCCTCGGCGACTGGGACATCGGCCTGGCCCACTTCCACGGGCACCAGCCGCACCCCAGACCTGGCCCCCGCGAGCAATACCGCTGGCGAAACTGTGCTCGCCCCCTTCTACCCGCTGATCGACCAGACTAGCCTCGATCTGCAGGCCACCCAAGGGCGACTGGCTGTGGAAACTGGAGGCGGCCTACCGCAGTGGCCAGGGCGACGCCTACAGCGCCGCCACCGGCGGTTTCGAGTACACCTACGTGGGAGTGCTGCAGAGCGATATGGACCTGGGGGTACTGATGGAGTATCTCTACGACGAACGCGGCGATGCTGCCCCCATCGCCTTTGAAAACGACCTCTTCATTGGCCTGCGCCTCACTGCCAACGACGCGCAGAGCAGCGAACTGCTCACCGGCGTGATCCGCGACCTCGATTCCGGTGCGCTGCTATTCAACCTGGAAGCAAGCCCGACCGCCTCGGCGACAGCTGGAAGGCCGCGGCGCAGATCCGTATCTGGAGCAACATCCCTGAAGATGATCAGCTCTACGCCTTCAGCCGGGATGACTATGTTGAGCTAAGTTTGGCGCGTTATTTCTAGGAAACAGTGCCCCCTACCTCCTCTTGGCCTACCTACCTCTTGGCCTACCTACCTCTTGGCCTAATGCCGGCTCAGCCGGTATCAGGGGGGGACTCAGCCGCTAGCGGCTATGGATGCAGATCAATTGTTCTCTGACCCGGTTTTTCGTAGTTTCACCAAGGGAGACCAACTCACTGCACAATCGACTATTTATCTTATTGAAGGGATTTGCTTATGACCAAGAAAAGACTGATTGGATATGTATACCTGTCTCTCATGCTCTACTTCCCACTATCGGCCGAGGCGACGGAACTCAAGGCATCTCAAAAACTTTCTCTGCATAAATCAGAAGCCAAAGAATCAGCGATCAAAGATGTAGGAAAGGAGACGCTGGGTACGCCTCCGACAGTTCGACTAAATATGTGCGGTAAAGGTTTGTGGTTTAACAATAGATGCCAACGCAGGAATTTCTTCGTAGAAATGGTTCCGAAGGGCGAAGCATTTGTTAGCGTTTTCGGATCGCGACTACGGTCTGAAGGCCCGGGTTCAATCGTACTCTTTACAGTGGACAGCGATGCAGTCGCTCGTCA
>AASF01001893.1 GCA_000168735.1 Candidatus Endoriftia persephone str. Hot96_1+Hot96_2
TTTTTGATCAGCACATTTGGACCTACGGTGACACCGTCACCGGAGGTCCACCTCGCCGCTCGAAGATGGCATTGCAGTCGATAAAGACATCCTTGCCGGCCTTTAGTTCGCCGCGGATATCGATGCGCGCAGGATCGGCTATGGTCACACCAGACTGCATCAGCTTTTCGGCAAGTTCGCGCTGATAGTGGCGCTCCAGGTGGGATAGTTGCACTCGATCGTTGACGCCCATCACCTCTTCCTCACTGTTTGGGTTGACCGTGAACACATCGACGCCATCGTTAACGGCCAGCTCGATGACATCGGTCAGATAATACTCTTTCTGTGCGTTGTCGTTTTCGATCTCCCTCAGCCAGCCATTCAGACGAGCCCGATTGAGCGCCATGATGCCGGTGTTGATCTCAGCGATCTCCAACTCATCCTGACTGGCATCTTTCTGCTCGACAATCCGCACCACCTTGCCATGATTGTCGCGCACTATCCGCCCATAACCACTCGGTTCGTTAAGGGAAACCGTCAGCAGCACCAGATCCGTCTGCGAAAGATGCTCCACCATATTCCGGATGGTCATAGTGTCGATCAACGGCACATCACCATAGAGGATCAGTACTGCATCCAGATCGGCTAGCTGGGACTCCGCTTGCATTACCGCATGTCCTGTACCCAGCAGTTCGCGCTGCTCACACCAAGCAAGGGGGTAATGCTGCAGCGCTGTGCGCACCTGCTCTCCACCATGGCCGTAGATAATAGTGGTCTGCTCAGGTTCGAGCTGTTGCGCCGCTTTGACCACATGCTCCAGCAGTGGCTGGCCTGCCAGTTTGTGTAGAACCTTCGGTAGGTTCGAGCGCATACGCGTACCCTGACCAGCGGCGAGGATCAGAACTCCAAGTTTCATGAAGGCTCCGGAAAAATGGGCTCGGGGAGTAACGAAAAAAGCGGGAGATTGAAGCGCACCTTCACCATCACATCAGTTTGTTCGGTCGAGATTGGTTTTAAATTGCATATCTGCAAAAGCGAATTCTGGTTGCCGCTTGACCTATCTCATCCATTCCCTGAATGGTCCAAGAGAGGGAGAGTCATCTGCTGCCCGACCATCTTGATGGGCCTTTGGGCGCGCCTCCACTGGCGAAGGAGTATAGCGGGAGCGCAGGATGAGCGCACCCCCGGAAGGAGAATCGTGCTGCACCGATTGCACAATCGTGAACCGGTGCTAAAAAGGGATCAGTTGAGGGTGGTTGATTGGCCCGGTATACCGATAGACTGGGCATCCTCACGAGTTGCGTCGCGCACCTCGAGAATCTTCACCTTCACCAGCAGCCGCTTGCCGGCCAGCGGATGGTTACCGTCTACGGTCAGTTTGCCGTCCTCGATCTTGGTGACGAAGAAACTCTTAGTCTCACCCTCCGAGTTCTGCATCTGCACCTCTGCTCCC
Source organism: Candidatus Endoriftia persephone str. Hot96_1+Hot96_2 (assembly GCA_000168735.1). GTDB lineage: Bacteria > Pseudomonadota > Gammaproteobacteria > Chromatiales > Chromatiaceae > Endoriftia > Endoriftia persephonae. Next base: position 1,433 of record AASF01001893.1, read on the forward strand.
AGTTTGCGAAACTCCGGTGGCACGTTTTCCAGATCATCGGTGAATGTCAGGGTCGGATCGTGATCACCAAAACCATCTTTGGGTTCGATTGTTAATTTGACTTCATCACCTTCGGAGCGACCGGCCACCGCCTTATCCATACCACCGATGAGTTCGGTCTCTCCTCCATGGATATAGGTGACCGGCAGGTCGCTCTGTTCGAGTACGTTGCCCTCGGTATCCGAAATGGAGTAGGTGAGGGAGACAAACTTTCCCGTCTTAATGCTTTCTTTTGTCATAGCAGAAACTAAACAAGGGGCTGCTGGTTCAGCAGCCCCTTCTCCATTTGGGGTTAAAACGTTGATCTAGACGCTAGTGCTTTTACGAATTCGCTCGATTTGCCCGTAATTTGCGCAACCGCCTCCGCGAAGTTCTGACTGCGCTTTCGCATATTCAAATTCAGCAGACTTGTCCTGCATCGCCTCTTCAGCGCGCTTTTTCGCCTCCTGGACGGCGGCTTCATCAAGGCTCGTGGGCACGAATTGCGGTATCCTGCCAACACGGTGACCACATGGGGTTTGCACCTCAAGGATGCCCCCAGAGACGTAAAAATGCTGCATCTCATCAGCAGACATAACACGCACCTCACCTGGTTTGAGGCGAGTGACCAGCGGGGTGTGACGGGGGGCGATGCCCACTTCGCCCATCACTGCGGGGGCGTAGACCATCTCGGCAAGGCCTGAGTAGATCTCACCCTTCCGGGCTGACGATATCGACCTGTATGGTCATGGCCATAGCTTTACACTCCCGTCGGAATCAGACGTCGCCACCACGCTCGGCAGCTTCCTCGATCGATCCGACCATGTAGAAGGCCTGCTCCGGCAGATGATCGTACTCACCGGCAACGATCGCCTTGAAGCCAGCGATGGTATCTTTCAGGCTGACATACTTACCCGGGCTACCGGTGAACACCTCGGCCACAAAGAAGGGCTGGGAGAGGAAGCGCTGAATCTTACGCGCGCGCTGTACTACCAGTTTGTCCTCTTCGGAGAGCTCGTCCATACCGAGAATGGCGATGATATCCTTTAGCTCCTTGTAGCGCTGCAAGGTACCCTGAACGGCACGTGCGGTATCGTAATGCTCCTGACCGATGACGTTAGGATCGAGGATACGTGAGGTGGAGTCCAGCGGGTCCACGGCAGGGTAGATACCCAACTCGGCAACCTGACGGGAGAGCACCAGGGTCGCATCCAGATGAGCGAAGGTGGTGGCGGGGGAGGGGTCAGTCAGATCATCCGCCGGTACGTATACGGCCTGGAAGGAGGTGATGGAGCCGGTCTTAGTAGAAGTGATGCGCTCCTGCAACGTACCCATCTCTTCCGCCAGAGTCGGCTGGTAACCCACCGCGGAAGGCATACGGCCTAACAGTGCAGATACCTCGGTACCCGCCAGGGTGTAACGGTAGATATTGTCGACAAACATTAACACGTCACGCCCTTCGTCACGGAAGTTCTCCGCGATGGTCAGACCGGTCAGCGCAACACGCAGACGGTTGCCCGGGCGGCTCGTTCATCTGGCCGTAGACCAGGGCCACCTTGTCGAGTACGCCACCTTCATGCATCTCGTGGTAGAAGTCGTTACCCTCACGGGTACGCTCACCAACACCGGCGAATACCGGAGAAGCCCGGAGTGTTCGATCCGCGATATTGCGGATCAACTCCATCCAGGGTAACCGTCTTGCCCACACCCGCACCCGCCGAACAGACCCACCGTTACCACCTTTGGAGATCGGCATGATCAG
>AASF01001892.1 GCA_000168735.1 Candidatus Endoriftia persephone str. Hot96_1+Hot96_2
GCTTCCGTCTCAAGGAAAAACGCAAGGCGGGCTTGCTTACTCAGGCGACAACACAATCCGAGAATGAGGAATCCGAGGCCGCATAAGTCGGACCTCAGTGAAGAAACGACTGATGAAAAGTGGACATCTCAAATCGGTGAAATGGGGACAGTACGTATCAGCGTTGACACTTGACCTGATGCCCATTCAGGCGCAGCCAGTCGGTCATCTGCCTGGAACCAAAAAACGGGGTTCTCAGATACTGCTCGTCAATGATCCGCATCAGGCTTTGTTGAGAGGTGCGCGCCAAGTGTATTTTAGGGAGCCTCTGATCAAGCCATGAACTCGTATCTTGTGTTCAGAATATCTAGCTTCTGGCCTGGGAAATCTCGGGCAACTGCTCCATTCGTTGCTTTACCTCCTGGCATTCATGCAGTCGTTCGCAATGGCCAGCTATCCGCCCTACAGGGATGTAGGGGAGGAGCGATAGCTTTACGTGCGATTTGTGCATTGAATCTGAATATTCTGAGTCATAATCCACTTCGTCCAGACTTAATCAGAGGCTCCTTAGCCATAAGGATTGACGATTATTCAATAGCCTGAAAATTCATTTTTATTATCAAACGACCTTCAAAAAAGGTATCGATACTTACTTTTCCCGCCTGTAACATGGGGTGCATGTCCAGAGGATGTACCGGTTTCATTTCAGTAAAGCGTAGTCGATCTCCAGGATAGGTGACAGCAAAACTGACATGCAGCGGATAATAACCATCAAGAAATTTAAGATGGCAAGGACCACTGACAAGAGTAAAGGTCTTGTCTGGGTTTAGATAGAAAATTCCAACTTGTGCTGTGTTGCAGGCGAAGATCCACGATTTTTGGTTCATTGATCGGACTGCCAATCTGGCTGACCAGATAACAATAAGCTTCCTCTATTTCATCAAGCTCCTGCACCAGACTATCGGTGATCTGCTGTGCCACAATATTGTAGAGTTTGCCAACGTGGGTCACCCGGGTTTTTCCCCCGCCGCAGCTTCCATGTTCATCGAGCGATAGGGCGTGATCAAACCATTGACCCGATTGCCACGGCCCACTTCACCATCATCGGCGGATTCGGCGGATTCGGCGGAAGTACCGGTTATCGTTAAATAGATGCTTTCTGCGGCAATATCATCGGCAGCATTGATGGTAACCATTACCTGCTTGTGCGTGGTCAGTTTCGTTTCATGTTCAACCAGAGAGGCAAGTTGTAATTTTTTATCGAAATAGTCTTGCAGGCTTGAAATATAGCGATCGATAAAGGCACAGGCGATGGTCAGTTCAACTGTATCAACCCGGCGTGTGTCCATGACCTTGATGTCTTCACCGAGTTCTGGATGTAATGATTTGATTTCGTTACTGTTGAGTTTCTTTTCTATCTGCAGAACAACACGTTCCAGTTCACTCAATGGTGCATAGCCCACACCACATGAGGTGTCATTGGCCAGCGCAATGCCAGTTTCTTTCTGACGAAGATAAAGTTCAACTAGATCCATTGAACCGGGTCGGATTAAGCAATGCAGTTTGATGTGTTGTGCGGGATCAAAGACGTGAAAATTCGATTCAAGCCAGTTTGAAGCACTATCGTGCATCAGTTTTTTAACCGGAACCCTGATGCCTTTGTATTCACAAGTTGCTCGTCCAGCCAAGAAAGATTTCC
>AASF01001891.1 GCA_000168735.1 Candidatus Endoriftia persephone str. Hot96_1+Hot96_2
AAGCCCGGCTCCACCTCTCGAAAAAAATATCAGCAACAACGTCTCACACCCCTGCGTAGCGCCATTGCGCTGTTGCTTGACACCCCCAGCCCTGGCACAGCTGGCAAGCGGGGACCAGCNGGATGGACCGGAATTGGGCAAACCAATGGCAAGCTTTCCAGGAGTACCGCTGCTACGCCAGCTACTTGAATTAATCCGGGCCCAACCTACGCTTAATAAAGCGGCCATCATCGAACGCTGGCGAGACCAGGAAGCCTTCGCCGCATTGGATAAATTAGCCACCTATCGATTTGATCTTCCTGGCATGGACAAAGAGGCGGAATTTCGCGATGCGATCAGCAGACTCAATCAGCAATACCGCAAGCAGAGCGCAAAAACGCCACACAAGCTCAATCCTAGCGAGCTCTCCGAGGAAGAGCGTCGGGCACTTCGACAACGCTTTCCTGGTCAAAGATAGGCGGCCACGCTGAATCAATGCAAAAAACCCGGGTAAAGCGCTATCGCTGCCCTGGAATCATGCTAGAATGGGGAGTTTATTCGTCGGCACTCGCCTGACTCGGACTACAAGGTTGAAAATGAATCAGGAACAACAGCGATCACAGCTAAAACAACTGATTGCAAAAGGTAAGGAACAGGGCTTCCTAACCTATGCGGAAGTCAACGACCATCTGCCCGAAGGCATCGTCGAGCCGGAGCAGATCGAAGACATCGTACGCATGATCAATGACATGGGGATCACCGTACACGAAACCGCCCCCGACCTTGAAGACAAGACCCTGAGTGACGAAGCTGTCACCAGCGATGATGACGCCGCCGAAGAGGCCGCCGCCGCGCTGGCCAGCGTCGACAGCGAGTTTGGCCGCACCACCGACCCGGTACGAATGTACATGCGCGAGATGGGCACCGTCGAGCTGCTAACCCGCGAAGGCGAACTGCGCATCGCTAAACGCATTGAGGACGGCCTCAAACAGGTCTCCGCTGCCCTCGCCACCTTCCCCGTCACCATCGAGATGCTGCACAGCATGCTCACCAAGGTCGGTGAAGGTGAGAAGCGTATGGCGGATGTCATCAATGGCTTCATCGACCCGAACGAGACAGACGAGATCCCCATCCCGCGCCCCCCTCGAGCGAAAGATAGTGGCGACGAGGAAGATGAAGAACCCGTCGATACTGGCCCCGATCCTGAAGAGGTTGCCGCCAAGACAAAGGAACTAGGCAAGCGCTACAACGCCCTCTGCAGCGCACTCAAGAAGCATGGCCGCAACAATCCCAAGACCCAAAAGGCGCTCGAGGCCTGCGCTGAAAGCTTCCTCGAGTTCAAACTGGTCCCGAACGCGTTCAATCACCTTGTCCGCCAGCCTGCGAGACACCATCGCTCGGATTCGCGCGCAAGAGCGGATCATCATGAATCTTTGTGTCGACCGGGCGCGTATGCCCAGAAAAGAGTTCATCGCTTCTTTCCCCGACAACGAAACCAATCCGGACTGGCTGCAGCAGCAACTTGATGCCGGTAAATCCTACAGCGAGCCGCTGCAAGAGTATGCCGACGATATCGCCCGCGCCCAGAAGCGCCTGATCACTCTCAAGCAGGAGTGCCAGGCTCACCATCAGCGACATCAAAGAGATCAATCGCAAGATGTCCATCGGTGAGGCCAAGGCCCGTCGCGCAAAGAAAGAGATGGTCGAGGCCAACCTGCGTCTGGTGATCTCCATCGCCAAGAAATACACCAACCGCGGCCTGCAGTTCCTCGACCTGATCCAGGAGGGAAACATCGGTCTGATGAAGGCGGTGGACAAGTTCGAATACCGGCGCGGCTACAAATTCTCGACCTACGCCACCTGGTGGATTCGTCAGGCCATCACCCGCTCCATCGCGGATCAGGCACGCACCATTCGCATCCCTGTGCACATGATCGAGACCATCAACAAGCTTAATCGCATCTCCCGTCAGATGATCCAGGAGATGGGCCGCGAGGGCTACCCCGGAAGAGCTGGCCCGAGCGCATGGAGATGCCCGAGGACAAGGTCCGCAAGGTTCTGAAGATCGCCAAAGAGCCGATCTCCATGGAGACCCCGATTGGCGACGATGAAGACTCCCACCTGGGCGACTTCATCGAAGACTCCGGCGTTGTCTCGCCAGTCGACTCAGCCACTTCGGAGGGCCTGCGCGAAGCGACCCAGAACATGCTCTCCGGACTCACTTCCCGTGAAGCCAAGGTACTGCGCATGCGTTTCGGTATCGACATGAATACCGACCACACCTTGGAAGAGGTCGGCAAACAGTTCGACGTCACCCGCGAACGCATCCGACAGATCGAGGCCAAAGCACTGCGCAAGCTACGCCACCCCTCCCGCTCCGAGCGAATGCGCAGCTTTCTGGACAACGAATAAGCTGGCGGGTCTATCCCGCCCTCTTTTCAGCAGCGTTTTATCTGCTAGAATTCGCGCCGTCCATAACGCCTTGCGCCTGTCGGCGGCAAATCCCATCGGGCCCTTAGCTCAGTTGGTTAGAGCAGGGGACTCATAATCCCTTGGTCGTAGGTTCGACGTCCTACAGGGCCCACCAATAAAAACAAATAGTTACAGAAGGTTCCAGGCCACCTGGCTGATCAACCCAATCCAAGCAAATCTTCTTTAGAGAGATCAGACGCCAGCACTTTGAACACCTGCCGGGAATAATGGCTCATCGCCTGCTGGTCTTTCAGCAGGTGAGTGGCATCTTCCCTATCTTTGCTCTCTAAAAGCATGGTCAGCACCGCGCTGGTCACCACCCTTTGCAGATCGCCACCCTGCATCATCTGCTCTTCGCTGTTGCCGACTTCGATCTGCTTGCGCACGGTGGGATCACGGCGCGCCTGCTCGCCGATTGCCCATGCGCTTGATGCGATCCCCTTCCGAGAGACCCTCGCCAAACAGGCTGTTCAGGGCGTGAATGATTTCGCTGATTCGCTCACGCGTCCGGTCTCGACCCTCGCTGATGCCACCGGCAACCGGGCACAACTCGGGAGCGCCCTCCTTCCCCCCAAGCGTCATATCCGTCCCCTCGCGCTGATAGAGCTTGAGGTGAGTCATGCGCAGACCGGAGAGATCGATCTCCGTCATCGGCACATTGGCCAGCCGTTTCACATAGAGACGGATAAAGCGACTGAGCTTCTCCAACTCGGGATCACCCAGCGGTACCACCTGGGCGATGAATTCGTAGAGGCGTACAAACTTGCGCATGCCGTCGCGCAGCTTCATCAAGCCGTCACGCTCGGGCAGCGTATTCGGGCGCGTTGTGACTCCGCTTCTTCCGCGCCGCGCTCGTCGCCCTCTCCGTCTCAGCGGTCGGCCACCTGCTCCTGTGTCGTTTAGCTCCTGCAGCCGTCCCTTGAAGCGCTGCACCGCAGGCTCCACGGCAGCAGCGCCTTGGCCAGCCTAGCGCTCTTGGCGGCGTTGTCACCAAAACCGCTGCCACGCTCGATCCCGGCCACCACGTCCTATTGATGGTCGATCTGCTGGATCGACT
>AASF01001890.1 GCA_000168735.1 Candidatus Endoriftia persephone str. Hot96_1+Hot96_2
GATCATGCATGACCCGATCTACGCAGCCTATATGCCCTGCCGCATCGCCATGGTTGAAGACAAGCAAGGCACAACTATGGCTGATGATGTTAAACCTCGACATGCTGATCAACAGTCAGATGCTGCCGCCTGAACTGACAGAAATTGCAATCCGCGTTAACCAGGCAATGTTGGACGTAATGGTTGCTGGAGCGACCGGCGAATTCTGAGCATATAGTTCAAATTCAAAACTACAGGTGCGGAAGAGTATTCTTCCGCACCTGGAATGATCAGGCATAAAAAAACGGCGGAAATCGCCGTTTTTTTATGCCTGAAGCAGCAACCTGCTCCAGTTTATTCCTATGAAGTGCCGCACATGTTGCTCGAAATATTGTACTGAAAGATCGCTTTGTGGATATCCCCCAAACTCAGCATACCGAGCAACTCACCATCCTCTGCAACCGGAATCCGGCGAAACTTGTGCCGTATCATAACAGTTGCTGCCTTCAGGATATGCATATCAGGATCAACCGTAATAACCCGCGAAGTCATCACATCTGCGACCTTCAGAGTCACCACATCTTTGTATTGAGTCAGCATACTGTCGTAATCAGGAGCGACCATACCGTCCTTGAAATCCTCCAGGCCCGGGAACATGCGGTGCAGCACATCCTTCTCCGCTACGATCCCCTTCACCTTCCCATCCTCCACAACAGGCAGGCCACTAAAACGAAACAGGCACATCAGTGAGACCACCTCCAACAACTTCGCATCGGGGCTCACAGTCTTAGGCGCATTTGTCATTATGTCGCGTACTAACATTGAAAATAACTCCTCCTCATACGCTTGATTGTTCTCTCGGGTTTCTCCATGGGACAAACCATACGCAATCCGGATAGTATTTCCAACCTTTAGGTAAGCAGCATAAACACCGCAGCATACTCTTATTCTCTGATATGCAAACGCCCCATCAAAGCTCAAGTGCATTACACCCGAAACGAACGGTGAGGCAGGCATGCTGCCTCAAATCACAAATACAAAATGGGATTATGGCTGACGTGCTGGCTAACAAGCTGTCGTTTGCCGCAAATACGTTCGGAGGCTGAGGCCACAGAGACAAGCAAGATCGACAGAATCCAGCGACCCGGGCTCCACCCCGGCAACCCCCGCCACCTCGGCACGCTGCAGCAAGTGCCGGTCCCCGTTTCGGGACAACATCACAACCGGCAGGGATGCCAACTCGACCAGTGTCTCCAAAGCGTCAAGCAGACGTGGAGTCGGAGCATCCACATCCACCAGCAGAAAATCGGGATTTAGTCTGGCCACCCCAGGTCAACAGATCCGTATTGGTACGAACAGCAGCGCNCCAGTGGAGAGATGCGCTCCGTCGCAGGCACCGACGCAGATAGACTTCAGAAGCCAACTGATCAAGG
>AASF01001889.1 GCA_000168735.1 Candidatus Endoriftia persephone str. Hot96_1+Hot96_2
ATCAACGGTGGAGGGCCGGCAAGATGTTTGTCGAGCAGTACGACGACTCCGGCCATAAAAGTCAGAGAGCATGAGTTGGAGTTCAAATACTCCATGATGCTGCCCGGCCTTCAAGGGCGTGGATGCGGTGGCCAATGTGGAGGGGCTGTGCAACCCGCGGTGGGTTTTGTCTTCGTCGACGAACACCAGTGCAACCCGACCTACAAGAATATCTTACGCTGCCGGTGTCTGCATCGCCATCCCGCCGGTGGAGGCCACTGCGGTGCCAACCGGGGCGCCCAAGACCGGTTACATGATCGAGTCGATGGTGACCCGCCATCGTGCACAACATTTGCCGACGACCTGGGCAGGCAAGGAGGGCACCACGGCTCGGCGACCTGGGAATGCCATCTGCTTGGCTGACATGGGTGACACCGGCGCCGCCTTCGTCGCGTTGCCGCAGATCCCGCCGCGCAACGTCGCCCTGGGGTTCAAGAAGGGCAAGTGGGTACACATGGCGAAGATCGCCTTCGAGAAGTACTTCATCCGCAAGATGAAAAAGGGCACCTCGGAGCCGATCTACGAGAAGTACATCCTCAAGATGCTCGGTATTGGCAAGCTGAAATAATAGGGGCGACGCCCTGCAATAGAGCCCGACCTTCTGGTCGGGCTTTTTTATTTGTGGGAGGTTCGTCCATAATGGCCCCTTTGCAGATTAAAGGGGCGGTTTTTCCGCCCCAAGTGATAATGGAGCGCGGATGAGCGGTAGGCAATTGCCTAGACATCCCACCCAGTCTGTCATGGTGGGTGGAATCAGGATGGGCGGCGCGGCGCCTGTGGTGGTGCAGTCGATGACCAACACCGACACGGCGGACGTGGCGGCAACAGTGGAGCAGGTGGTGCAATTGGCCCAGGCCGGCTCGGAGCTGGTGCGGCTGACGGTGAACAACGAGGCGGCGGCTGCCGCTATCCCACTAATCCGTGAAGGGCTGGCTCGGCCAGGGGCTGGATGTGCCGTTGATCGGCGACTTCCACTTCAACGGCCACCCGCCTGCTGGCAGATCATCCCGGCCTGCGCCGAGGCGTTGGCCAAGTACCGTATCAACCCCGGTAATGTGGGCAGTGGCGACAGCAAGGACAGCCGCTTTGCCAGCATGATCGAGACCGCCTGCCGCTACCACAAACCGGTGCGCATCGGCGTCAACTGGGGCAGCCTTGATCAGACCCTGGTGGCGAAGATGATGGACGAAAATGCCCGCGCCAGCGAGCCGCTGGATGCCGAGGAGATGATCCATGAGATCATGGTTACCTCGGCCCTGGAGAGTGCCCGTCGGGCCCAAGAACTGGGCATGGCGGCGGATAAGATCGTACTTTCCTGCAAGATGAGCGGGGTGCAGGATCTGATCGCGGTCTACCGGCGGTTGGCGCAGCGCTGCGACTATGCGCTGCATCTGGGGCTGACCGAGGCGGGCATGGGCTCCAAGGGCATCGTGGCCTCCAGTGCCGCGCTTGCGGTGCTGCTGCAGGAGGGGATCGGTGACACCATTCGCATCTCCCTCACGCCGGAGCCGGGGGGCGCTCGTACCCAGGAGGTGGTGGTGGCCCAGGAACTGCTACAGTCGATGGGGCTGCGCGCCTTCACGCCGATGGTAGTGGCCTGCCCAGGCTGTGGTCGCACCACTAGTACCCTGTTCCAGCAGCTGGCTGGGGAGATCCAGTCCTATCTGCGCCAACAGATGCCGCTCTGGCGGCAGAGCCACCCCGGGGTGGAGAAGATGAGCGTGGCGGTGATGGGTTGTGTGGTCAACGGTCCGGGCGAGAGCAAACACGCCAATATCGGCATCAGCCTGCCGGGCACCGGCGAGAACCCTTCGGCACCGGTCTATGTGGATGGTGAAAAGCACAGCACTCTGAAAGGTGAAGATATTGCCGGACAGTTCAAGCAAATCCTGAATGAGTATGTGGAGCAGCGCTATCCGGCAGGATAGAACAGCTGCTGGATGGTCAGGTGTCCTTAACCTGCGGATGCTCCCTCTTAATCTCTTTTGAGTTGGTGTTTACCGCCATTTCAACAGGCGGGGTCTTTGGCTAAGGTAGGTGTTGACACTACAGCCAAAATGATGGAGGAGAAGGATGCAGATGATCAAACCTGCTCTGGTGCTTGGGTTGGGGGTGCTGGTTGCCCCGCCACTCACCGCCGAAGCAGGAAGTCTCCCCCACGGTTGCGCTGAAACGGATGACCCTGGAGGTGGCCCAGCAGATCGCCCAGGGGGCGTTGCATGAGTGCCGTAGCAGAGGCATTCAGATCGGGGTTACGGTGGTGGATCGAAACGGCATCGTGCAGGTTACCCTGCGCGACACCATAGCGGCGCAGATCACTCTGCCGATCAGCCGCATGAAGGCGTTTACCGCGGCCAACTTCAATGCTGCCACCTCGGCGCTGCAGGATCGTGCCGATACCCCGATCGGCCGCATCGATGGTCTGGTAATGTCTGCTGGTGGTCTGCCGATCGAGGTGGGTGGGCAACTGTTGGGTGGTGTGGGGGTGAGTGGCGCACCCTCTGGGCTTACCGACGAAGCCTGTGCCAAGGCGGGGATCGACGTCGTTATCGATGATCTGGAGATGGCGCTCTAGCGCTGCAGTTACTCCTTCTTCAGGCTGACCTCAGGGCGCTGATGGTCATGTCCGTGGTCGTGCGGTTGCGGTGCTGGCAATGGTGTGCCGGTAAGCACACAACGCACGGCAGTCTGCGGATCGCTCTCGCTGGTGGGGATGACCCGCACCCCGTAGGAGCCGAGCCTTCTGATGAAACCCTCCCCACAGCCGCCGGTGATCAATACATCGACTGCAAAGATCGGGTGCTCGTCACCCCGGAATTCATGCATCGACATCGCCTTCGGCAGATCGAGGCGTTGCAGTTCCTCCACTTCTCCGTTCTCATCCTGACCAAAGATCAGAAAGCGGCGCGTCTTGCCGGCGTGGCCCGGTGATGGTACGGAAGTTCTGGCTGGTGACAGCGATTTTCATGATGCTCTCATTGCGCAGGCCCGGTTTAGGCCGTTTGATCAGGGAGTGTGCCCAGTGTTCCATGGCGGCGTTGACCACCGGCATAGGGGGTTCCATGAAGGTGATGATAAACCGATCCCCACTATCGCAGATGCCGATGGAGCGTGGGCGGATGGCGAGTGTCTCTGGTTCCTGCAGGGTCAGGCCGAAACAGAACACCAGATTGATCGCGGAGTGGATGCTGTCAGCTAACCTGTCCCTCCGGCAACTCGCGGGTATGGGCGAAGTGATCAACGGTGGCGATATAAGCGGGCTGACCGGGTGCGCCTCAATGTGCTCGCGCAGGTAGTCAGCAATCGCCTCTACCGATTGAAAAAGACATTCCTCCCGTTCGATCTCCAACAGAAAGATTGGGAATGTCATCTTCGATCAACTCCTGTCTCAAGGTGTGTTCTCCCGAAGGTTTGGGCAGGGGAGTGCCCGGGCGATTACACGCCAAGCGTCATGAAGGCCGGCGTACATAGGTTGAACTATGCGGGAATCTTAGGAGGGGGCACACAGTTGCGCATTGAAAATACTCAATCTTCGGCAATGCGCTGCAGATTGGGAACATCCAGCAGGAAGTGATTGCTGCGGCTTTCCACCAGTAGACTCCGGCGCTTGAACTCGGCAATGGTGCGGCTGGCGGTTTCGGTGGTAATGCCGAGCATCGCTCCCATATCCTCGCGAGCGAACAGTTCGCACTCGCTGCTCTCCATGTCGCTGACCACGCGCAAACAGCAGCCGCGCTACCCGTTGCTTAGCGGAGCCGGTGGAGAGCTCGGTAAGCCAGGCGTCGGCCTCGTTGAGGGCCCGCTGCCATCGATTCAGCAGCTCGCGGTGGAGTGTCGGGTTCTCTTGGCTGAGATTGTCGACCACCTTGATCGGTAGGCTGCAGACCTCGGTCTCCTGCAGCACGATGGCATCGTGCTGATAGGGCTTGCCCAGCAGGCACTCCAGACCGGTGACATCGGTGGAGCGAATCAGACGCACAATGCGCTGGCTGCCGTCTGGCAGATACTGCACCAGTTTCAGCACCCCGGAGCGGATGGTGTACATGCGCTGTCCGGAGTCACCGCTGCGATAGAGCACCGCACCTACCGGCAAAGTGTACTGGTCGATCGGTTGGTGAATATGCTCGAAATCCCCCTCGTTAAGACCGGCAAACAGCACCGACTCACGCAGTGCACAGACGCGACAATCGGCCTGCCCATCCCAGGCATCTTTGAAGGTGACGTTTTTGACCATCTGGGCGGTTTCGCTTGGTTGTTTTGGAACTTCTGACCATAGCAGAAATCATCCGCAGGTGCCCCCGTCGCGGTAATGACGGGGGCACAGGTTTCAGCCAACCTTGGGCAGATGGGCGAGGGACTCTTTGATCGCCGCCTCTGGATAGTCGAAATCCTCCAGCTCGCCAGCAAAGTAGCGGTCGTAGGAACTCATATCGAAGTGCCCGTGGCCGGAGAGGTTGAACAGCAGGGTCTTCGTTTCGCCACTCTCGGTGCAGCGTTTCGCCTCGCGGATGACGGCAGCGATGGCGTGGCACGAC
>AASF01001888.1 GCA_000168735.1 Candidatus Endoriftia persephone str. Hot96_1+Hot96_2
CGCTCCACCCCTTCCAGGCTCTGATCGATGTATCGCTCATCTGGGCAGCTTTTCTTCCAGTCATAAAGGGCCAAAGGGGCCCGAAACAGCCGGAGATAATACGGAATGCCCCAGAATTAGGGAATACGCAGGGGAATCAACTCAGCCGCAGGCGCAGCCAGAACAGAAGCAGGGTCGGCAGCAGAAACAGTCCCAGACCGAGCAGAATCGACAGCCAAAGCACTGCAAACTCACCGGCTCAAGCCACCCACACCCCCAAGCAGAAACAGCAGAGCACCGAGCCCCAGGGCGTGATTGATCCAGCGCTCGTGCCGATAGCCGTTACCCGGGCGCCAGGGCGATAGGGAGCTTGTTCGCAAACCATTCCAGCAGCAGAAATAACCAAGGGCGGGCTGAACAGGGCGATCAGATAGGGCAGCAGCCCGATCAGATCCCAGGCGTTGAGCAACCAGAACAGCTGTGCCGTCAGCAACAGCAGGCCGATCACAGAGAAGCGCAGCTGTGCCACCGCCCGACTTCTCAGCCAGCGTGGATAGTGCTGCAGCAAAAGGCCAAACAGAAAAAAGGGCAACACCCCATAGAGCAGATTGAAGGCCTGCGGCGCCAGCTCCAGGCTCAGCCCAGCCCAAACCGCAAGAGAAAACCCCAGCACCCCCTCCAGACTCAGCAGCGAACAAGGGAGACCAGCAGACCCGATCCCACCAGGTCGGATCCCGATGCGCTTGCTGGTTGAAGGATGTTAGCGGGGTGATACACATGACGGCAGACCAAAGATTCTGATCAGATGATCAAAACAGCTGCGCGCATCATCGACAATGACAATCCGCAAGCCCTACGTGGCACTGCTTGCCGACCGAGCGATCCGGGCCCTTGGCCTTCTGTAGAGTCACCCAGCGCCCACTTCAACAGCGGCGGGGTGGCCAGGGTCGTCACCATCACCATCATCAAGACCGCCGAAAACATCGCCTTGTCGATCACATTCAGACTGATGCCGATGGAGGCAAACACCAGCCCCACCTCACCCCGTGGCATCATGCCAATGCCCACCGCCAAACGCCTGGCGATCAGCCCCCATCACACCCAGACCTGCCACCAGTTTGCCGAGCACCGCCACCAGGGTCAGTCCTGCCGAGAGCAGCAGCACCTGCGGATCGAGAAAGCTCTCCAGCTTCACCTGTATGCCCATCAGGACAAAGAAGATCGGCACCAGAATCGCCTCCAGCGGCGCGAACAGCTCCTTGATCGAGTATTTGTGCTTACGGTAGTCGCCCCAGGCCTGGAAGTGACTGTCGAGCATCAACAGACCAGCGGGCGAATGCACCAACAATGGTCGCCAGACCCACCAGATTGGCCAGCCAGGCAAGCGTCATGACAAACACAAACGGGATAAAGAGCTTCGCCTCCACCACCTCCATGTGTCGCAGCAGGCGGATCAGGGCGCGGATGATATGCGGCCCGAGCAGTAGCACACTGGCGATAAACAGGCTCGCCAACAGGATGATACGCAGGATCTCATCCAGTTCGATACTGCCGGTGACCACGATGCCGGAGACGATCGCCAGCATCACCAGACCGAGCACGTCGTCCATCACCGCCGCACCGACAAGCACCTGGGCCACCCCGGAGCGACTCTGGCCGAG
>AASF01001887.1 GCA_000168735.1 Candidatus Endoriftia persephone str. Hot96_1+Hot96_2
CTTGATCAACCAGAAACAGCACCTCGATTAAATGGTTGCTGCCTCCCATTGCTGTCTGTAGCGATATTTCTGCATTTTTGTCGGCATTAAACGCAATGACCGCCTCAGATTCATCGATATTGATGTACGGCCAGGCGTCCGCTGGCGTGTAATGCGTGACACGGCGCGGGAACGTGACCAGCTGCCCCATGCCGTGCTGCGTCAACCGCGCCTCAATCGTCGTGCCGATCGGCCAGGTTTGCTCTGTGCCGCCAACTGCACGAGTAATCCAGATCCTGTCTGTGCTCGTGGCTGCGGTCAGCTGCACCACTTCAAAATTCCCGGCGCCATCATCAAGCGTCAGGTCAATGAGGCCCGGGGCGGCAGCGGTGATTGCCGCGCTAATCGCAGCATGATCTGCCGGATCGATGTAGCCATTGCCGACGCCTGACGCCAGCTCAGCGGTCAGCGTGGAAGACCACTGGTCAACAAAGCCGATCTGTGTTCTTACCGCCATAAAACTGCCTCCTCAATCAAAATCCACTTACACCTGCAGCAGCGACACTTGCCACTGGGTCTCACTCGCCCGCAGGTCATCGCTGGTCTGCACCCCGCCCTCGATCAAGACCTGGAATTCAGGGAACCAGAGCACCTGGTAGAGGGTGGCGTTGGGGACTGGCGTCAACGCAGCCAGGTCACCCGTCATCGCCACCGCTGTGGGCTGCCACCGACTCTCCACATAGGCCCGCCCCCTAAGGGGTGTAGCCGTCATCACTGCGCCTGGCGGCGGGGATCAACACAGAGGTGGCCTGGCTGATGGTGGCGCGCTCTGCCCCACACTGGAGCAACAGCGGCACCGAGGCGTCCAGACCATCCAACCCTGGGGGGATAGCGCCTCGGCCACTGATTACGCTACGCACCTTGCCCTGGGTGCCAGCAAAGGTCTGTTTCTGATGAGAACCATCCCCCATCAGGTGGATGGTCTCCCGGGCAATCGGCTCGTAGGTCTGCTGCATATCAAGCGATGCGAGCAGGGGGATCTCGATGCCGGCCAGGACGGCGGTGCGGATCATAGGCGGCTCCCTCGTTTCAAGGCGCTGAGGCTGAGGCGCCGTTCCAGCTGATCGGCGGTGTCGTTATCTGCTGATACGGCATAGCGATCGCCATTCAGCACCAAGGTGATGGGCCTGCCACTGGCCGCTTGTGGTGTCGGGAAGTTAATGGATGGCTGAGGCGCCGAAATCAGCCCGCCGTCTGCATAGCGTGGGATCTGCATCTGGTTGAGGCGATCGAAAAAGCCTGATCCATAATGGCGCACCGCGGATTCCCGCATCATGTACTCACCGTTGGAGCCCCACATCAGAATGCTGTCGCTGGTGCCGCTGCCAGGGCCGCGCAACAGGCCGCCGCCAGCCTTGCCTGGGAGGTTCTCCAGGGCCTTGTCGATCAGCTTGGCATTACCGGTATTTGGCTTGCGCCAAGATCACCGGCAGCTCCCAGTGGATTGTTGTTGAACTCCTCCTGCAGGCTGGCTCGCAGGAACTCAGCATTCAGTGCGGCCTGTTCCTGGTCGAAGCTCACCTGCAGGCTCTTCAGCCGCTCCGCATCGGCTAACAGGCTGGTGATCTGCCCCTTTGTCTGTTCAAACGCTGCCTGCTGTCCCTCTACCAGACCGGCCGAGGCCTCCTTCCCGATCAGAGTGGCCTGGTTAAGGAAATACTTCAGGATGGCCTCGCTCTCTTTGCCTCCCGCCTTCACTTTGTTGATCAGGTCAAGTGCGGTCTTGGCCTCTTGCACCGCCTGCTGATTGTCGCCCTTATCAAGCGCTGCGCGGGCCGTGCGCATCTGCGCCATCACATCCTTGAGTCCAAGATCAGCCTCTGGTGCGCCGGTGGTCTTGAATGTCGTGGCGGCGGACGCAGCAAATGCGTCAAATTCCGCTGCAGCCTGTTTGGCCGCGAGCAACGCCTCCTTCTGCCGGCCGAACAGTGTGATCTGGCGCCTGCAATTTCTCCTTAACCAGATCCATCTGAGTGGCCAGTTGCTGTTGCTGGGCCTTTGTCGATCCTGTGCTTTCTACGCCCGCACTTAGCACTCGGTTGTATGCCGTTTCTGACTCTTGCACTGCCTTTGTCAGATCGCGTTGACGTTTCTTCAGCCGCGCCAGCTCAGCCCCGAGCTGATCCATCTCGGCTGTTGTGTTGACTGGATCCATGCCGAGCAATTGCGTCGATTTTGCTGCTATCTCAGTGTCAGAGCGTACTCAAATCATCGCGCAGATTGTGTCAACTCACTGCGGGCGCTCTTAATTGCCGCCTGGCTCTCTTGGGACATCGATGCGAGGCGGCTTCTGCTCCTGCATATCCGCCATCTCTTTATTCACGTGCATCCAGCGTCAGACTTGAGCCCCGCCAACTGGCGACGGAGTGACTCGGTCGGCTGGTTCTTGCCCGACCACTCAATGCCATTGATCTGCTCTTCCAGCTCCAGTGCTGGCGCTCCAGCAGCAGGTTGAATCTGGTTCAGTGCCGGTCGGGCTGATATATTCGCCGGCATTGTCCATGCCGCGTGCAATGGACTGCATCTGCTCGGCTAGAAAGCTGGTAAATCCCGTAGCCTGATCGAGTTGAGAGAGAAAGTTGCCGAAGCTGCTTGAGAGCATCTGCGATGCGCGGTCCAAGGAGAGCGGCATCTCTTTGAACTGGTCGGCGATCTCCAGGGCCTGTTTCAGCAGGGCGTTGAAAACATCCTTGCTCAGCAGCTTGCCTTCAAGTACCGCGGCCCGCATTTGGCCCACCGTCATGCCCATTCCCTTGGCGATCCGGTTGGCTACCTCGGGAATATTCTCCAGCAGGCTGTTCATTTCCTCGGCGCGGACAACCCCGGCTGCCATCGCCTGGCCAAACTGCAGCAGGCCGGCCGACATGGCGCCCTGACTGGCGCCAGAGATGATGCCCAACTGCTGCACCGACTCGGGTTACCTTCAGAATATCGGTATTGGGCGGCCCGAGCTCTTTGGATGAGCGGGCCAGGCTCTGAAACACGCTGACCGTATCCGCCATCGCCGACCCATTGCGCTGGGTGATGGCGTAGATCTCCTTGGAGACCTCCGCGTAGTCGCCGCTCTCACGGGTAGCGGCCTTGATGCGCTGCTGCAGCACATTGGAACTCGTCCGCCAGCTTCAACCGCTGAATCAGGGTAGCGACAGAAAAGTAGGCCGCAGCCCCTGCCGCTAAGGCTCTGAAAGAGCCGCCCAGCGCCTGATTGCCACGGCTGGACTTGGATGCGCTCCTGCCCTCCTTCTCCACGGCAGCCGCCATGCGGCGCATGTCCGCCACCGCCTTTTCAAGTATCCGCTTTGACCCGGATCAGAAACTCTTTGTTTGCAGCTGGCATCGGTGCCCCTAAACGCGAAAAGCCCGGCACCGCTGCTGCGGTGGCCGGGCCTTTCGCTTTGATTGCGTTATGCCTTTATTTGGCTTAATTATGGGTTAAATCAATTGGTTACACAACGCAGCGTGGTCCCTTTCCAGTGATGGCATTAACCAACTAAGGCATTGTCCGACAAGGGAAACCCCTCTTTTGCCGTGGTGCTCAAAGTGGCCCGCGCCCTTGCTCTGGAGATACACATCACGCCGGCGACTTGGCCAATGGGCCTGCGCTCAATCACGTAGTGCCTTGATCAA
>AASF01001886.1 GCA_000168735.1 Candidatus Endoriftia persephone str. Hot96_1+Hot96_2
CCTGTGTCATCCTCGCGTTGTTGCGGGGCTGCTGACTTCTTTGTGTAGCGCTCTGTTTTGCGTGCCGCCGCCAGTAGATCCACCCCGATGTGATGCGCCGCCCGGGCCAGGTGTCAACTGGCGCAACTGCGTGCTGGCGGGGGTCGATGTGGGCTCGGCAAGCCTGCAGGGTGCCAATCTGAATAGTACAATTCTGCGTGGTGCAACATCTGACCGCCACCAATCTGGAACATGCCGATCTGCGTTATGCAAATCTGACCAAAGCCGATCTGGCCTATGCGCTGCTCAGCGGGGCGAGCCTGATGGGGGCGGATCTGCGTGGTGCGGATCTTTCCCACACTGATCTGCGCGGAGCAGATCTGCGGTTTGCCGATCTGAGCGGGGCGAGCCTGGCAGGTGCGCAGCTGCAGGATGCGCATTTTGACCAGGCGCTCTGGCTGGATGGCAAGCCCTGTCTGGTGGGCTCCAAAGGCAAATGCCTGCGCTGAATCTCACCCTTTCTGGGGCTGATCCTCTGGCCGGCTGGAGAAGGATTCGGTCTCGTATCGGAAAATCTGCACACTGCCGGACCAGTGGTTCTCGGGGAGTCCTGCCTTGCGCTTCAGTTGGCGAAGAAAATCCTTCCGGTTGTGGCAGTGAATCCCAGACTGAGGGGAGGAAGGTGCCGCGATTATAGCCCTCTTTCAGGATCAGCCCGTCGCGACCGGGGGCGCAGCTGGGCGAGCAGCTCGGCCTCGGAAGTGAACTGCCAGTGGCACAGAGCGGGGTCAGGATGGAGATGTGGAGCTTCGATGCTGTCTCAGCTCGCTGCGTTTCAATGGCGGGAAACGCGGATCCCGGAAGGCGGCGGCGTAGGCGTTGTCGGCGACATCTTTCACTAGTGGCTGGAAAGCCTCCAAGTGGCCGATACAGCCGCGCAACATGCCATGCTTTGTTGAGTGTGACGAAGCTGGCGCGTTCCTGCTGCCAGGGGCTCGGGGTAGGTGTCAAGCTTGGTCTCGGGGGCGCAGCCATTGTCGAGTCCATAGGCTATCGAGTTCGAACGCGACCGCCATCAGCGTGTCACGCTCCACGCTGCCCAAGCGATCGGTGGTTACCTCTATCATGGTCTCTACCATGTGTCGCCGGGAGCAAAAAAGCAAGTCTGGATTCACGCTACCCCAATTCGGCATAATCCCGCCCTTTTCACACACAGGAAGCTCAGCGCATGTGGTTTAAAAATCTTGCGTATCTACCGTTTAAAGCAGTGCGTATTGATCTCTCCCAGGAACAGCTGCAGGAGCTTTTGCATGGAGCGGGCTGTTCCTTGCCCCTGTGTGTCCTAATGAGCCGTTATCGTGTGGGGTGGGCTGGCGGTGGTTGCCGTGTCAGGAGTCAGGCTTCTGTCACGAAAATACCGGTAGCCTGATGATCTGCATGCGTCAGGAAGAGCGGCTGTTGCCTGCGCCGGTGATTAACGAGGCGGTGGCCGGAGCGGGTTGCGGGCGGTGGAGGAGGCGGAGGCGCCCCGTGTTTCCCGCAAAGAGCAGCGGGAGATGCGCGATGAGATCACCTTTGAACTGCTGCCGAAGGCGTTTACAAAATCCTCTTATCTGCATGCTATGATCGATCGCTCGAATCGCTGGATTCTTGGTGGATGCGGCCTCGGCAAAGCGGGCGGAAGCGCTGTTGAGCCTGTTGCGGGAGACACTGGGCA
>AASF01001885.1 GCA_000168735.1 Candidatus Endoriftia persephone str. Hot96_1+Hot96_2
CCACCTTCATCCCCATTAATGTCATTGGGTTTTTTAGCTAATAGCCTGTCTTTTGGTCCTTCTAGGAAGAATTTTAGGTAGAAATCAAGAACAATTACGTCCTCTTTTTGTGAGGCTGATGCATCAGAATATATGCCTAGAGAATTAATAGAAATAGCAAATAGAGTTCGCGAAAAAAATGAAGATCAGCCTGAACATGTTATTCGAAGAAAGGTGAGAGATACTTGTGATCGTATGAAAAGGCGATACGGGAAAGTAACACAAGGCGCAGTAGACGCTGAACCAAGGCGCTGCACACGGATAAATTGACTCGGTGGGGTCGGGGATTTACCGTTGAGCCAAGGCGCTAGCCTCATAAGGAGAAAGAATTGGGCTGGGAAATAATATCAGGTGCCGTTATCGCTCTATTAGCCGTTCTAGACTCACGTCGTGAGAATGAACAGAATAGAGTCAATGAATCTCTACAAGCATTAGGTGATGCATATTATTCCACGGTTACTTACTACGACACCGACTTTACAAACAGCAGCGCTAAACGACACGAGCAGTTGCTGTTAGCGCAAAAATGGGACAGAGTCGCGAATCTAACTAGACAATTCGACAGCAATATCGCAAGCCGCTTCAGCCTTAAAAGTCGTTTTTGGCAAGACGGTGAGGCGTGGAGTAGCTCTAAAATTAAAGGCGCAAAAATAAGCTTAGAAAATATTAGAAGAGATGTAAGATTTTTACTTATACCTAAACAGAAAAAAGGCTAACAAATTCATCCAGCGGACAGTCAAAAGGTTCACGATTTTTGCATCCGCAAAAAATCGCGCCCCTTTCGCCTGTCGCTGATGAGGGCGTTATGTGCAATTGAGGGTTAGTAGTGGTATCTAAGTTGAGCAATATGAACGGATTCAGAGTCAACTTTGTAAATGATTCTGTGTTCATCATTTATCCGCCTAGACCAGTAGCCGGATAAGGCATGCTTAAGTGGCTCTGGTTTACCGATGCCCTCGAAAGGTGAGCGTTGAATATCTTTTATTAGTGAGTTGATGCGCTTAATCCATTTTTTTTT
The DNA here is from genome assembly GCA_000168735.1 of Candidatus Endoriftia persephone str. Hot96_1+Hot96_2. GTDB lineage: Bacteria > Pseudomonadota > Gammaproteobacteria > Chromatiales > Chromatiaceae > Endoriftia > Endoriftia persephonae. The sequence continues at coordinate 1,058 of AASF01001885.1, forward strand.
AATCCGAACCCTTTTGCCANATATATAGGTAGTCATCCCAGGCATGATCGGCAAAAAATTGGAAGGTTCATTCGCTTAATTCTCTTGGGTTTTCCATTGCCATTCTCAATTTGAGCAAATACGATTCGATAAGCCTCTTCATGTTCTTGGGGCTACGAAGAAGGTATGCTGTTTCCTCTAGAGATTCATAATCTTCAAGTGAGAGCATGACAACCGAANNTCCCGGTTCATTTTTCCCTAGTAATAACAACAGGTTCGTGGGTCATCACATATGCTTTCCATAGTTATGGCTAGGTTCGAGCGGGCAGCAGTATAGCTAAGGGCTTTCATTGTTACGCATCCTAATGTGGTACATGTACTTAATATTGTACGTCATGGCATTGCACATAACAAGGCAATTTCAGACGGACGCCAAAAAGCTCCGCTGCGCTCCACTTTTTGTCGCCGCTGAATTGCGACGTTGGGCACAATAGGCATCGCACGGAACAAGCACCGTGCACGGCAACAGGGAATTAAGTTTAAGTCGGGTAGAGCTGGAGAGGCTTGGAGCCCAGACTATTCGGCATCATGGTGGATAGGTGGTTAATAGGGACTGTCCCTGTCGAAAGATCATCTCGCCTTGCAAGGCTCAGGCCAGATGCGGCTTCGTCGCCATTGTAGAAGTTGGCTGCATGTGCCTATCGGGAAATGATAGGCTTTTGGGTGTGAATAATGGTGCAGGCTGGAAGAAAGTCGAATTAAACCTTCCGCCTCGGAAAATTTGGTGGCAAAGGCATGGTGCAGGCTGAAAGGAAATCGAATCAAGCCTTCCGCCTCAGAAAAGTCGAATCATCAGGGAAGGGGAGTATTTTGAGTTATGGACACAGGCCAGCACAGAATTATGCCCAACAATGGGCTGCAGTGGACGTCAAAAAGCTCCGCTCGTTCCTCGCTCCACTTTTTGTCGCCACTAAGCCCAAATGTTATGCTTACAAACATCTCTCTTGCGCCGCAAAGAGCGATGTTGAATCTTTCAAGCGGGGCAATTAAAAAATAGGAGTATCGTCTTGAAACGGACAATTGTTTTCGTTTGCGCAATGGTGGCATCTGGCAGTGTGTTTTCTGAGGGTAAATCACATTGGGGATATTCAGGCCATGAAGGGCCGAAATTCATTTNNNGGNGCCAATTNCTTNTNTCGAAAGNTNGCCTGGAACCCAAANTTTNTTGCTTGTTTCTGGGAAAAACCAGTCACCGATCAATTTGTCTGGTTTTATTGAATCTGAACTTAATAACCTATTGCATTTAATTATAGTAATGGTGGCTATGAAATCCTAAATAACGGTCATACTGTTCAGGTTAATTATAAAAAAGGCAGCAGTATTAAAATCGACGGAACCACATTTAATTTATTACAGTTCCATTTTCACGCGCCTAGTGAAAACCATATCAACGGGCATTCCTATCCTTTGGAAGCACATCTTGTTCACGCAGACAATAACGGGAATTTGGCTGTCGTCGCAGTCATGCTTTAAAGAAGGTGCGGCAAACAAAGGTTTAACAAAAGCTTGGGCAATGATGCCAAAATATGAAGGAGATAAGCATTTATTGTCCGCAATGGTCCCTGTCGATGATATTCTGCCGAAAGAACGTGATTACTATCGGTTTAACGGCTCTTTGACTACTCCACCATGCTCTGAAGGTGTGCGTTGGCTGGTAATGAAACAAGAAGTCACTGCATCAGAAGAACAAATCAATGCATTCAAGCATGTGCTGCATGAACCAAATAATAGGCCATTGCAAGCCATCAATGCCCGGGCCATACTAAAATAAATTGCATAACAATCACATGCACTCGGACAGCTAAAAGTGTCGCACGGTTTGTGCATTATCCGCTACGCTTCATTTTGCACAAAACGTCGCCACTTTCGGCTGCCGGTGATGTGAGTCGTTAGCTGTACTGATACAAGAAGGCATAAATGAGTAACTTAAAAGAATCTGGTTATAAAGTACTGGCAATAGTTGAAGATATAGGTTTATTAATTATTGCTTTATCAACAGTAATTGCTATTGGTTTTGAAGTTATACAAATGTTTGAAGCCATGAAAGTGACACTGGCAGATCTTTTGTTACTTTTTATATATCTTGAAGTTTTAACAATGATTGGTATATACCTTAAAACAGGACAGCTACCTGTCCGTGTTCCACTTTATATAGCTATAGTAGCGATAGCACGATATGTGATTCTTGACATGAAGAACCTTGATACACTAAGAATGCTTGGTCTCGCAGGTGC
>AASF01001884.1 GCA_000168735.1 Candidatus Endoriftia persephone str. Hot96_1+Hot96_2
GCGGCGCGAATCGCCCTGATCCGTGGTTTTTGTTGGTTGTTACACTGGTTGGCGTGTCGCCGTTAATAAAGATCGGTTGGGAGTATTTCATGGCAGCTCGATGCAAAACACATGGTGCTAATGAGTTTCAAGGAGATAAAAAATGACTGCAAAGCTAGAGCCTGAATTTGTTGCGCAAATAAAGTCGGCAATAGGTGTGTGAGAAACAGGGGACAGACCACGGTTGTCAGCCAAGAAAACCGTGGTCTGTCCCCTATTCTCGAAAAGCTGTTCGATAATCGTTCAACCTACACCAGCTATGTCAGCTTCAATCGCGGGTTCCCGCTTTGAGAGAGATGGTCGAATGATTGTCTGGGGGCTGAATGACAAAGATTCACGGACTTTCTGTGGGCTGATGAAGAATTTTATGTGGAAGGGCTATAGCGGTGAGGTTAGGTGCGTTTTTGGGCGAGGGATATAGAAGGTCAGCATATTTGATATGACTGTCGAGGTTAGCAATGAAGCATAAAATAAAGAAGTGGATTGATTTTATATTGTTTGGTGGTGTGTCGGCATTAGGAAGAGAAGGTCTGCGATGCCTGCGTTGGGACGGGTCAGTGTTAGCTCTGATATGGATCCTGTTTTGTGTGGCTGTCGTCTATTCTGTGCCAAATTCGGTTAATCCAGAAGGCGTTGTTATTAATGGATTGACTCAATTTGTAACGAGTTGGAATAGATCAGTATGGATTACAGCTCAGTATTCATTGTTTCCCAATGTGAGTCTGGTTGCGTCTTCAATTATGTGGCTTTGCTTTCCGTTCTGTCTCCTGATGTTTGTGAAATATAGAAATGAATTGTTCCTGTGTAATGAGGTGCGGCGAAAAAGTCTTGAAAAAAAGGTTGTTTCGCTTCAGTGGATTTTATTCTTGGGTGTAATTTTAATGGTGTATTTAGGGGTGTGGTTATTAGGTGATCCTGGTCCAGGTGGGGTTTTTAAGGGGCGTGGAGTCAATGATGTGGTGGGGCGATTGATGACGCGAACAAAACTTGGGCTTGCTGTGCATGTGGGTTTTTGTCAGGCGTTACTTTGCACTTTTATTGCTGGAATTTTGGCCCATCAAAAGATTCGTAATGAGATGAAGTCAAGGAGTGAGAATGATGAATGATGATCAAGGGTATGCATATGGAGAATATGTGAATGATTTGGCGGCATATATGAAGGATGCTACGACATATATGATGGGATATATGTCTCAAAAGGATCTGCGAAATGGGATTGATTCTGCACATCTAGATGCAGAGGCTACAGCGAGGGCGTTTGAACGATCAGCTAAAAATATGGCAAATCGTTCAGGAAGCGGGGCAGGTGCAAAAAGGGCTGTATGGGATGCTGCTGCAAAGCAGGCAGGAGGCTGGGCGGACGAGGCCAGAAACTCCGGGTTCGGTGGATGCTTTTTGGAAGAAGATGGATTCGGCATTAAAACCATTCGTAGGAAAGATGGGGGCTTATGGACTTGCGCTGAATGCTGCTTCACTTGCTGAGGCATATCAGGATGGGAAAAGCAATGAGGTGCTAAAGGAGCTCGCGAAAATCGGTTCCGGAATAGTGATAGGGGCATTGGTTACCATGTCTTTAGCGGGAGCGTGGCCTGCATATGCAGTTGCGGGAGCTATATGGGTGGGTTCTCTTGCAGTAGGAGAGCTGATTGATGCCTATTGGCCAGATATTGATAATGATGTTGCCCATAACTTTCTTCGTGGAAAAGGTGTCCGTAACAACGATCCATTAGCCCTTGATCTTGATGGCGATGGCCTCGAAACAAGTCGCTTCTGGGGCTGGAATAATCTGGTCACCTTTGATCACGATGCCGATCGCATCAAAACAGGGACCGGCTGGTTGGATGCCGATGATGGCTGGCTGGTGTTGGACAGGAACGGAAATGGCCTGATCGATTCAGGCCGTGAGTTGTTTGGCGACAATACACTCCTGAGTGATGGCTCAAAAGCCCGTGATGGATTTGAGGCGTTGGCGCAACAGGATTCAAACGGTGATGGCAATATCGATGCCTCAGACTCAGTCTATTCAAAGCTGCGCCGTCTGGCAGGATCTCAACCAGGATGGTGTGTCCCAGGATAACGAGCTGAAATCCCTGGAAGAGTTGGGGATCGACTCGCTGGGTACAAATGGCAAGAAGACCGATATCCCGCTGGGTAATCTGAATCATCTGATTGCAGATGGCGAATTCACTCGAAGTGATGGCAGCAATGGCCAGTTGGCGGATCTCAATCTTGCGCACTCTAATTTCCTTACTGAATTCGTGGATAAGATTGAGTTGACTGATC
>AASF01001883.1 GCA_000168735.1 Candidatus Endoriftia persephone str. Hot96_1+Hot96_2
GATCAGGTTATCGAGCAGACGCTCGCTCAGCGCCAGATCGGCCAGCACCAGCGACAGCCCAACCGGTGGTTCCATGCTCAGCTGGATGCCCTTTTCGTCAGCCGACAGGACAAACTTCTGCATCACATCCTGCACCAGTTCCGCCAGTGCCACCGGCTCCAGCTCGGCCCGGGTCTCCCGCGCTTCCAACTGGGCCAGTTCAAACAGCGCCTCTATCATCCGCGTCAACTGCCGACTCTGGCGCAGAGCGATACCGAGATACTCCTGCCGTTCCCCCTCCTGCAAGGTTTCTGCCTTCATCTGCAGGGTCTCCAGGTAACCCTGCAGAGCTGCCAACGGGGTGCGCAAGTCGTGGGAGATTTGCGCCACCAATTCGCGTCGCAGACGGTCCTGCTGTTTCAATTCACCCCACTGATCGATGATGCGATCAGCCATCCCGTCGAAAGTCTGGCCGAGCCGGCCGATCTCGTCGTTCAGCTTGACCGGATCCTCGGCAAATGGCTGGTGACGAGTGAAATCACTGCCCTGAAACTGCTGCATCACCCCGGAGAGCCGCTGCAGGCGACGTGTCAAGCGATGGAACAGCAGCAACCCCGCCAGCAGCCCGAACCCCAGGCTGCCCAGCACCGTCCAAAGGCTAAGGCGAATCAGATAGCTCTCCCGCAAGGTCTGCTCCACCGAGTCGTACTCCTCACCGCGCAACACCACATAGAGGTAGCCCGCCGGCACAGGGGTGACAGAGAAGGCCTTGCGTCGGTCGTGGGAACGGGGGTCGTCCCCCAGCAGCGGGAACCCTTCACCGCGCAGAAAGGCGCGGATCGGCTGCAGATCCACATGCTGCCGCTTCACACGCCCCGGATCAGCGGAGAAGGCGAGGATTTTTCCGGCGCTATCGATCAAGTAGATCTCGATGCTCGGATTGATATCCATGTAGGCACTGAAGGTGGTTTTAAGTGCCTGCCGGTCGAGCTCGCCCGCCGCCACCAGCTTCCGATCGGCAACGATCCGCTGCGCTAGATCGCTATTGAACTGCTGGTTGAGCTGCTGCAGATAGCGCTCTGTCACCACTGAGGTGATCAGGCCGTAGAGCAGGCCTATAACCAGAAAGATCGCCACCAAAGCGGCGGCCAGGCGCGCATAGAGGGTTCGCAACATGCTGCCGGGCCTCAGCCGCTGTCATCAGCGAACTTGTAGCCAACGCCCCAGACGGTCAATACATAGCGGGGCTTGGAGGGCTCACTCTCGATCTTCGCCCGCAACCGGTTGATGTGGGAGTTGACGGTGTGCTCATAGCCCTCGTGATTGTAACCCCAGACCTGATCGAGCAGCTGCACCCGGGCTGAAGACCCGCCCCCGGCTGACGCGCAAAAAACAGCAGCAGATCAAACTCCCGTGGCGGTCAGCTCAACCGCCCGGGCCATCGACCTGCACACCCCGCCGCACCACATCGATCTGTAGCCCACCGCAGCGGATCTGTTCCTCGACCGGCGACTCATCCCGTTGCTGGCTAAGCGCATCGACCCGCCGGAACAGCGCCTTGCATGCGCGCCAGCAGCTCGGCAATGCTGAAGGGTTTGCTGAGATAGTCATCCGCCCCCATCTCCAGTCCCAGCACCCGATCGAGTTCGCCCGACTTGGCGGTGAGCATCAGGATCGGCAGATAGTCGCCCGACTGGCGCATCTGGCGGCAAAGGCTCAGGCCATCGGTATCGGGCAGCATCAGGTCGAGCACCACCAGCTGATAATCGCCACCATTGAAGCGCTGCATCGCTGTCGCACCGTCCCCGGCAATGTCGGCATCGCAGCGCGATATCGTTCAGGTGCGACCGCACCAGCCGGGCGATATCGGGTTCATCTTCAACAATCAAGACTCTGCGACGCATCGGGTCTGCGCTCTGTTGCGATTTTGCAGAAGTGATCATAGCAGTTGCCAGGCGACGCCCCCTCCAACCGGAGGGGGTATTGCGGGCCGCTCCTGCTACATTCCGCCCTTCTTCTCTGACATTCCCATGGGGCTCTCCGACATCATCTTCTGCTCCTGGCATACCCGACATCGATTTGTCTCCCATCTGATCATGCATGCCTTGCGCCTGCATCGGCGTCTCTCCCATCTTGCCCTGCATGCCCTCTGACTGCATCTGTTTGTGCGCCATCATGCCTTTATCATCCATCATCCTCGTGCCAGAATGGGATATCTGCTCGCTCATTTCCGCGGCAGTGGTCGCTGCCGCCTGCAAAATCAAGGCACAACCGAGGCTCAAAACCACTCTGTTGATAAAAATAGTCATCGTCTTATCTCCTCCAGGAAAAGTCGGTGGGGAACACCCCGCACCACGTTCGGAGGAAATTAAAGCCGATGCAGATCTCGCCTGAGTCACGTAAATTTCACGAAAAGCTCACACTCTCCGGTTTTCGGCAGAGAGGGGGGGACTGGGTTGACAATCCAGGTAGCCACGGCCCTGAGCCGATAAGCGATCAAAACCCCAAATTCTCTTGATCTAAACCGCCCATTTTGAGCAAAAATATGACAAAATTAGCGCACTATTTTTTACGATTCTGCGGCAACATCCCTTTGCCAGCAGCAATCCCAACCTTCCACATCCATCAACACCAGCCACTGTAGTCAAACCATGGAACTGCGAAACATCAATCAGATCGAAAACGCCACCCAGCCCGGTCGCCCTGAACTGTTTCGGCTCGGCACCGCGCTCGTGTTTATCGTCGCTGTGATGCTCTACTCCGGCATCACCACCGGCGATCTGCCCGGCGGCCTCATGCTCATCGCCGCGGCGATGATCGGCGGCTACATGGCGATGAACATCGGCGCCAACGATGTGGCCAACAATGTCGGTCCGGCAGTGGGCTCCCGCGCCCTGACGCTGAGCGGGGCAATCGTCATCGCCGTGATCTTCGAGGGGGCCGGCGCCCTGATTGCCGGTGGCGAGGTGGTCGGTACCATCAAGAAGGGAATCATTGATCCGAGTCAGATCGCCAACACCGACACCTTCATCTGGCTGATGATGGCGGCGCTGCTGGCCGGCGCGATCTGGCTCAACATCGCCACTGCGTTGGGCGCTCCGGTCTCCACCACCCACTCCATCGTCGGCGGGGTACTGGGCGCCGGCATCGCCGCCGGCGGCATGGATATCGCCAACTGGGGAAAGATGGGACAGATCGCCGCCAGTTGGGTGATCTCACCTGTACTCGGCGGCATCATCGCCGCCGCCTTCCTCTACCTGA
>AASF01001882.1 GCA_000168735.1 Candidatus Endoriftia persephone str. Hot96_1+Hot96_2
GCGAAGCTGCAATACAGGCCAAAGAATCAGTTAATAATTGTGACAAAACAGACCAGATTTAGTGGGGGCTTTGCAACAATAGCCTGGCTATCGAATCGTCATATTGACTGAACTCTTTCCTGAGGCCTTTTCCCTTCTCCAGATCGATGGGAGAAAAGCGACTTCAGCGCTTGACATCACCTGCTACTACTCGAAGATAGGAGGTCGAGGAATTATGTAAGGAAACCTCCGTTTGGACGATCTATCCACAGGATTGCTATTTGGCACCCTCGCTCTGTTGATTGCGCTCTCCGCCTTCTTCTCCGGCTCCGAAACTGCGCTGATGTCGCTCAACCGCTATCGCCTGCGACACCTCAAAGAAAAGGGCCACAAGGGTGCTGAAAAGGCTTCCCTGTTGCTCTCCCGCCCCGACCGACTGATCGGGCTGATCCTGCTGGGCAACAACTTCGTCAATATCTTGGCATCCTCGATCTCGACCCTGCTGGCGATCCGTCTCGGCGGCAACACCGCCATCGCCATCTCCACCGGCCTGCTCACCCTGGTGATCCTGATCTTCGCCGAAGTGACCCCGAAAACCCTCGCTGCGCTGCATCCGGAGCGGGTCGCTTTCCCTGCCGCGCACATCTACAAACCCCTACTGAGACTACTCTACCCGCTGGTCTGGATAGTCAACTGGATGGGGAACAACCTGCTCAGGCTATTGGGGGTGGATTATGCGCATCGCAATCGTGACGCCCTCAGTCAGGAGGAGTTGCGTATTGTTCTGAACGAGGACGGGGGCACTGATTCCTGAACTCCATCAACGCATGCTGATCAGTATCCTCGACCTGGAGAAGGCCCAGATCGAGGACATCATGGTACCACGCAACGAAGTCACGCTAATCGACCTGAAAGACCCGCTGGATGAGATTATCGAGCAGATCCAGGAAGTCCACTACTCATTGGTGCCAACTGGTTGACGGCGGCATCGACGAAGTGGTCGGCATGCTGCCGCTACGCGGCGCAGCGCGCCTGCTGGCCAATGGTGGGCTGCACAAAGAGTCCCTGCGGGAGATCGCGCAAACCCCCTACTACATCCCGGAAGGCACCCCGCTCAACCAGCAGCTACTCAATTTTCAGCGCTTCAAACGACGCACCGGCCTGGTGGTGGACGAATATGGCGACCTGCTCGGTCTGGTGACCCTGGTTGATCTGCTGGAGGAAATTGTCGGCGAATTCACCACCGATCCTCTCGACAGCCTGCCTAATGTGCACCCTCAAGAGGATGGCAGTTTTCTGGTAGAGGGCAGTGCCAGTGTGCGCGACCTGAAACGCAAAATGGATTGGCCGCTGCCAACCGATGGTCCAAAGACCCTCAACGGCCTGATCCTGGAGTATATGGAGACCATCCCGGAACCTGGTACCAGCCTGCGCCTGGCGGGCCTCCCAATCGAGATCATGCAAACCTCCGGCCACACGGTAAAGATGGTGCGCATCCGAACTGACCTGAAAAACAGTGAAACTGAATCCAAAAAGGGCTCTAACTAGTTGATCACCCACTTATTATGTATATATCATCTGCATCTAAAGCTAGCGCCAAATCATTTTTCGTGGAGGAGCCAGCATTGATAGAGCGCCACCACTCGTATGCCTTGAATAGGTCTGATCATTTGATTCGGCTCTTTAGGGGGCCTCTGAACGAATCATGAATGACAGCCTTGGCGATCCAAATTTCCCGCTGCTGCGTTGGAAATCTTGGCAATAGACCAGCTATTACTTGCAATTTTCTCCTTGCAGCGGAGAATTTACCCTCACAACTCTGCTCGCCAAAATTCATTCAGAGGCTCCCTAGCAAGCAGCAAGAACAACTGATCTCACGGACCCGGCCATGCCAAAGCTGACACTCTCATTCAAAGGCCGCCTGATCGATGTGTATCACCTCAAGCCGGGTGAGACCCTCATCGGTCGCAATCCCAGCTGCGACATCTGCATCGATAGCCTGGCAATTGCGCCGCTGCACGCCAAAATCGTGTTGGACGATCAACAATGCCGCATCGAGGTACTCGACGAAGAGTACCCCCTGTCGCTCAACTACAACTCCATCGAGCGCAGTGAACTGACCCATGGCGATTTGATGGAGATCGGCAAACACACCCTTGCCTATGCAGAAGACGCCATCGAACCTTCCGGCGACATCAACATACCGGTGGGGAGTAACGAACAGGCAGAGAGTGGGCCGGAGGGGACCAACATCGATGAATCACGCCGCAAGGGGATCCTGCAGATACTTAGTGGCACTCATCTGGGACGCATCATCCCGCTCAACCGCAATCTCACCCGCATCGGCCGCGCCGGCACCGACTGCGCTATGATCTCGCTGCGGAACGATGGTTACTACATCTCCTATCTGGAGGGCCCCGAACCCGCCACAGGTCAACGAGTCACCCCATCGGCAGCGAGAGTTTTCTACTAAAAGAGGGGGATATGATCGAGGTCGGCGAGACCAAGATGCAGTTTCACTTCTAAAGCCAAGAGCCACCCGCCATGCCAAGAGCACGAACGTCGGCGAGTTTCATCGAATCCTGTTCGATATCCCCGCGAGCTTGAACGTCGAAGATCATACAACCGAGGTCCGACTGATCGATATCTCCCTGAAGGGGGCGCTGGTGCAGATCGAGACAGACTTGGCAACCAACCACGAAGCCGCTGTGAACTACAGATCAGACTCGATGACGAGGAGGCTCAAATCAAGATGCAGTGCCACGCCGTCCACCAGGAGGCGCAACGACTCGGGCTGCAGTGTATCGAGATCGACCTCGACAGCATCACCCACCTGCGGCGTCTGGTTGAACTCAACAGCACAGAACCCAGCCCTGCTGGAGCGGGAGCTGGAAGATCTGTTGCGATAATGCTCCATTATATCGCGTCAAGCACCTCGGCAA